>CAZWLZ010000077.1:0-12330 GCA_964634505.1 uncultured bacterium
GATTGAACCTACTGAAAGTGAAAATCTTGAAGAATTAGATCGTTTTTGTGATGCCATGATTGCTATTTATCATGAAATTATGGCTATTGAAGAGCAAAATATCGATGTACATGATAATTTACTCAAAAATGCTCCTCATACGGCACAAAGTCTTTTAGTTGATGATTGGCATCATCCTTATACTCGCCAAGAAGCTGCTTATCCGAGTGAATGGACTAAATTTTTTAAATTTTGGCCTGCTGTTGGACGAATTGATAATGCTTTTGGCGATCGCCATTTAATTTGTAGTTGTGAAGGAATGGAAAATTATAAATAGGGAATGGGCAATGGGTAATAGGTAATAAATAAAAAAAGTCCATTTATGATCAATTAGAAATAAATGGACTATCAAAAAATAAGGTTAATTTTTATAAAATAAAGTGAATATATCAATTACTAGATAATAAAAATATGGTTGCTATTTTTGAAACAAAATCTCAAACTCTAAGCCTAGAGGATTTTTTAAGACTTCCTGAAATAAAACCCTATAGTGAATATATTAACGGAAAAATAGAACAAAAACCTATGCCTCAAGGACAACATAGCACTTTACAAATACGTTTAGGCACAAAGATTAATGAAGTCGTTTTACCACATAAAATAGCTCATGCTTTCACTGAGTTACGCTGTACTTTTGGAGGAAATTCATTAATACCAGATATATCCGTATTTAATTGGCAACGTATTCCTAAAAATGAAAAAGGTAGAATTGCTAATCGTTTTGAAACTTATCCTGATTGGATTATAGAAATTTTATCCCACGAACAATCAGCTAATAAGGTAATTAGAAAAATTATGTTTTGTCTTAATCAAGGAACGCAATTAGCTTGGTTGATTGATGGTGAAGATGAATCGGTAATGATATTTAAGCCTAATGTTTTTCCTGACATAAAAATAGAAGAAGAAATTTTACCTGTTTTAGATAATCTTCAAAATCTAAAATTATCGGCAAAAGAAATATTTAGTTGGTTAACGATGTAAATAATTTTTATCTTTTTTTATTTAATTAATTATTAAGTCAATGATTTGGCGATCGCCAATAAAGATAAATTTTCATCTTAACTACCAAAAACAATGACTTTAATTTGATAATCTATATTTAAGTTGTAAATAATTTAAGATTATACAAAAAATAAATTTTATCATTATGAAAAAATTATCAGAGAAAGAACGAGCAAGAATTTGCTATGTCGCAGATTTACTACAAAAAGCCAATAAACCTATTCGTATCTTAAAAACTATTGGTTGGCCACAAAAAGTTAAAGAAGATTTTTTCGCTAAAAATGCCCAAGAATTGCCTCAAATTGAATACCTTAATACTTTTGATGAACAACCAACTATTGATTTAATTAGAGAAGCACAACGAAATATTTATCCACAAAGTTCGGTTATCGATATATGGTTAGAAAATCAAGCTATAGCCGTAGAAACAGGGGCTAGAATGCTTAGTAATGTAGGTACACCCAGTTTTTTTGATTTCAGTCGTCAAGCCTACGGAGAGCCCACCGAACCTTTACGTTATGTACAAAAAACTCCTTTAGAATTAGCCAAAAGTATCGCAGATAATATTGAAAAATTAAATCATCTAAAAATAGATATTTCTACTTCCACTTGGTATAGTGCCGAAGAAGTAGGTAAAGAAATTGAACGAGCGGTTAAACCTCATTTTGGAGAAGATGCCCCAAATATAGCCATTGTCGAAGAATTATCAGCTAATGCCCTTGCTACATCTAAAGAAATTCGTCTGCGTAAAGATGCTAAATTTACCGATAGAGATGCTATTCAATTAATTAATCATGAGGCTTTTATTCACGTTTTAACCTCCGTTAATGGGCAACATCAAACTCATTTACCTATTTTGGGAGAAGGTCATGTCGGCACAACTAGAACTCAAGAAGGATTAGCCGTATTTGCTGAAATTATTAGCGGTAGTATGGATTTAAATCGTTTTCAACGTCTTGCTGATCGAGTTTTTGCTATTCAAATGGCGATCGAAGGTGCTGATTTTATTCAAGTTTATCAATATTTTTTAGAACGTACAGGGAAAGAAGATCAATCTTTTGAAAGTGCTAGAAGAGTTTTTCGAGGCGGCGTAATCACTGGTGGTGCACCTTTTACGAAAGATGTAGTTTATCTATTTGGCTTATTACAAGTTAGTAGCGTTATTAATTCTATTTTTGCAGCAGGTCGTTCTGATTGTCTCAAACTTCTTTTTTGTGGTAAGCTCGATTGCTTAGATATTCCTGCTTTGGCCGAGTTAACTTCTTTGGGATTGTGTCAATTACCTAAACATTTACCACCTTGGATTGTTGATCCTCGATCTTTATTAGCTTTATTAAGTTATTCTAATTTTATGAGTCAAATTGATTTAGATTTGACAACAAATGTTGCTGATCGTTTTTTAGCTAATACCCCTATTATTCACAATGAAGATGAACAGATATAGCAAAAAATGATATTCTCTTAACCCCCAAAAGCTGTTTTGACAGTTAAAGAAATAATCGAATAACAAAAACGCCTTGATTTAAAATTAATGTTAGACGTATTAAAATCAGCCGAAAAACAACAAGAAACGAAAAATAATCAAAATACCTTAGAAATCTAAGTGGTACAGGCATCCTGCCTGTAATGAAAGAAAAAGCATCCTGCCCGTTGCGATAAATCAATTAACTTAGATGAATATCTCTTTGAGGATAGGGAATTTTTATATTATTATCAGCAAAGTTTTTTAAAATTTTACAATTTAGTTCACTAATAACCCCTTTTCTAAGGTTAATATCATCTAACCAAAATTTTAGCTCAAAATTTAAACTCGAATCACCAAAGTTAAGAAAAAAAACTATAGGAGAAGGATTTTTTAATACTCTTTTATTATCCCGCGCAGTTTCCAATAATAAATTAGTTATTTCTTCAGCATTAGAATCGTAGCCAACCCCTACCAAAAGAGAGCAATAAACAAGGTTATTACTGCCTGTATAAGTGGTAACATCTTCTGTGAAAAATCTTTGATTAGGGATGATTTTTTCTGAGTTATCTGTTGTCATTCTTACGGTAGTTGCCCTGATTCCTAATTTTTTTACTTCACAGGTTTGTCCTTCTATACTAATAATATCCCCTGGTTTTAATACCTTTTCCAATAAGAGAATTATACCACTAACAAAATTACTGATAACCTCTTTGAGGGCAAAGCCAATACCGATGGATAAACCTCCACTAATAGCTGTTAATGCTGTACCATCTACTCCCACATAACCTAAATTCAAAACAATTCCTAAAGTGATTAAAAAATAACGTAATAATAAAAAACTAGCTTCAACTGCTCCTTTTTCTGATGCAGTTTTAGGATTGATTAATATTAATAATAATTTTTCTAAAAGTGTAACTATTATGATCCAAAAATATAAGCCAATAATAAGAAAATATATGGATTGAAAAGTAACTGGATTATTGAATAATCTTATTAATACTAGTTGCCCAAATTCTTGAAAATTTCCCGCAGGTTCTAGTAATCGATTGAAGATAAAAAGAAAGAATAAGGGGTAAAATATTTTGAGGTGATATTCTCTAATAATATGAGATGGAAAAGCACCGTATAAGAATGCTAATAAACATCTAAATATCAAATAAACGATTACTATTTCTTCTCCTCTAATTATCAGTCCTTGTGTCCAATTTTGATGATCAAAAACAATCTCTATTAAATTCAAAATAATTAATGTTATCAAAGGGAAGTCAACTGTCTGCAAAAATAAAGCTATATACTCATTGGGTTCGAGCCGTTCATCTCGCCAAGCAAAAGTAGTAAATTGAGGAAATTTTTGGTGTAAATAGTTCCATAATAATTTAGATAATAACCAACCGCTAATCAAGGAAATAAATATAATTAATAACTGTATTTGTACGGTAGATCGACCATAAAAAATTGATAGTTTAAGAAGAATATCTAAAAAAGTTATTACTTTATTTTCCATTAGAGATAGTGAATGTTTAATTGGTGAAATTAGTTAGCAAAAACATTAATTTTTCAGCAGCTTGATCGGTGGAAATTTCGCCGACATAGGCTTTTTGATAGAGAATTTCTCCTTGTTCAAAAAATGGTAAAATTTGTTCTAATTTATCAAGGGGAATAGCCACAGCAGACTTAGCTTGTTTTAATAATACTGATTCAAGAGGTAGTAATTTGACATTAGGGTTGACATCACGATTAGTAGGGATAAAACTTTGAGTTTGAATTACTCCTGTTAATTGTTGTTCAAGATTCGTGATAAATTTAGCAAAAGCTGATCCTATGAGGTTTTCATTATCCGTGTTACTATGATTTAAAACCAAAACTATAGTGTTAAGAAGAGGAGTAGCGTTTCCTCCTTCCCCTTTGGGTAATAAAGCAATTCGGAAATCATCCCCTAAACTCTGGGTAAAATCAGGAATTTCTTTTGAATTACATACATAATAAGCTAATTTACCCTCGGCAAAGGCATTATGTAAAATAGTACGTTCTCGAATCAAAATGATATTAGGTTGCAAGGAAGCATTTTTAAGCCAATCAATCCATTTTCCCCACCCTTCAAGGTTAGGTTGAATTTCGCCTAGTTCATTAAATAATCTACCCCCAAAAGCTCCTATGCCCCAAAAAGTATCTTCAAAAGTGGAGACTAAACCCACTGAATAACCTTTAATTGCTCGTTGAATTAATCCGTCTAAAGTTGTGGGAGGATTGCTTAAAACAGGATCATTGCTTATGTCTAATTTCCCTTTATTATAACAAAGAACTTTTGTGATTGAACCTAAAGGAATTCCGTAAATTTGTCCTTGATAATGTACTTGATTTACACTGGAAAGCAAATAAATAGAGGTGTCAATAAGTTGAGAATCAATAATATTAATTAACCCTTTTTTCACTAATTCTATCAAATCTTTAGCTGGGACAATTAAAACACTAGAAGCGAATCCTGTCAAAGATTTTTCGATAAAAAGAGATGGATTTTTATTCGGTGGAATCGATTGAACTAATATCTTCGTTTCAGGATTTAATTGGGTAAAATTTTTGACGGCAGTCATGATCATATCGTTGACTTTTCCTTCCGTAGAATGCCAAATTAATAAATTGCCTTGTAATGCTTTGACTGATGTATTAAACGAATTAGTGTTACAGGTTTTTAATAGTAAAATTAATAAAATACTAATTAAAAAATAATATACTAAATTAACTAAGTTTTTAAGTTTAAAAAAAATCCCCATTCTTAAAATAACATCAATTATTAATTTCAATATAAAATATACTTTATTTGATCCTACTTTTCATACTTCTTAATATTGTGGTTGCTTTTTTTCTGTTTATGGCGATCTCCTTTCAAAAAAAACCCAAATGGGTTCTATAGAATTAAGATCAATTTAAAATTTACCTTAAACTATAATTATCAAATTTAGCTATGAAAAAAATTTTTTTTTAACACCATGAAGATTAAAAAATTTAAGACCAATTTAGTATTAGCATTGATCAGTATTCTATTAACAAGTATGCCTGTTGAGGCGGCTGATAATGTTTTTTTAACTTATCGATCTTTAAAATTTTCCTTAAGAGTAGAATCTTTAGAAGAATTTGCGAAAACAGGTAATGTTAATCAGGATTTAAGATTCTTTTTACAATTTTTAGGAGAAAGAGAAAGAGAAGAATTTAGAACGATTTTAAATAAACAACTTGAAATTGATCCCGTTTTATTATCTCGTTTATTGAATACAGATATAGGTGAAGATTTATTAAAACGGTTGGGTATAATTTTGAATATTCCTTGGAGTATTAATGGTAAATTTGCTATTAGAGGAGCATTAGTTAAATCCGCTTTTACCCCTGAAGGATTAACTTTACTGGGCTTTTTACAACAGTTTCCTACCAATTTACATATAGATGTTCATCGTAGTTTACAGATTGTCACCGAAATAGAAAAGGCGATCGCCACAAGTTCAGAAATGGTTACAAAAATAGACGGTTTTGTAACTGAAGAGGTGAGTAAAAGTGATGCACCTAACTTTAGTAAATTACCTGATTTAACTCAAAGAGGAAATCAAGGCATAGAGACAGAAACAATTGTTGTAACTGATCAAAAAAGAAAACGAACTTTTAATTTACTTATCTATAAACCTAAAATTTGGCTAGAAGGTAAAACTCCTGTGATTGTGGTGTCTCATGGTTTGGCATCAAGAGGAGAAGACTTCAAGAATGCAGCCGAACAGTTGGCTAGTCACGGTTATTTAGTAGCACTTCCGCAACATATTGGTAGTGATATTATTCAAGCTGAAAATTTGATCAAAGGATTTTCTCGTCAAGTTTTTTATCTCAATGAATTTATCGATCGCCCTTTAGATATGAGTTTTGTCATTGATTATTTAGAAACAAAAAATGCTTCGGTTTATCAAAATCGTTTAAATCTTAAGGAAGTTGGTGTTGGAGGGCATTCCTTTGGAGGCTATACCGCTTTAGCTTTAGGCGGTGCTACTATTGATTTTGATTATTTAGAGTCTGAATGTGAAGTAGGCAAAGCTAGATTGAATATATCTTTATTATTGCAATGTAGAGCCTTAAAATTACCTCGTCAAGAATATAATTTTAAAGACGAAAGGGTAAAAGCTATTTTTGTAGTTAATCCCGTTAATAGCAGTATTTTTGGACCAAAAGGTTTGGCTAAAATAACCGTCCCTGTTATGATGATCGGAGGTAGTTATGATCCAGCAACACCACCTATTTACGAGCAATTTCGTTCTTTCCCTTGGTTAAATAATTCACAAGCGAAATTTTTAGGATTAGTAGAAGGACAAGCTCACGTTAATTTCTCTAAACTTGATCCAGGTATTCAACAAACTATCGAATCTCTTGATTTTCTAACGTTACCAGATTCTGAACTTTTAATTAAATATGGCAATGCTTTAGTAACTTCTTTTTTTGGTGCTTATTTAAGAGAAGATAAAACTTATGTACCTTTTGTGGAAAATTTTCCTGCTTATAGTCAGTATTTGAGTCAAAATGAACAATTTAGATTATTTTTGGTTACTTCAAAATCATCTCCGTTAATTAGAAAAACTTTACTTGATTTCGGTATTAAATAACTAAAACATTGGCGATCGCCAATTATTTTGGCGATCATTAAAATACTCTATCCGTTAATTGGGGAAAGCATTGAGAAGTAATCTTAATGTATTGCTCTGCACTGCTTTTGTTATTTAATCAAAGAATCAGTCTAAACTGCGATTTGAATGATTCTTTGAATACTATGATTATTATGCATTCCAACAAACCATCATCAATAATTAATCATAATTCATCACATAATCACATCAATCACAGTTAAGACGTAATTCTGATGTATAGGAAATAATTTGTATTGTTTGTTCCTGTAGTATTTTCAACCGATTTGAACATTATCAAAGCCCCCATCCCAAATTCTTGGTGCTTTTCTGGCACTTCCATGACAATATTTCAAACACATTTGTACTTGAAATGAGCGGAGAAAAGCACCATACATTTTACTTGCAGCCATTGGTATATCTTGAATCTGTGATTGTGTTAATTCGATAACTTGATCCATTAAACGTAACGATAATCATCTTTTTATTGTACAGCTGTGATTATCACAAAATTTTGATTTTTGGGTAGATTCTTTTTCAGAAATCACCTTAATACTTTTTAAGAAAGTAGTAATACTTCCCGATTAATGCAAGTTTATCTAATACCTGTTTGTCATAATTAAGTTCACATTTTATCTTTTTATCTACTGAAACATATCTTTTCAGGGTAATGGGAGTATAATTTATTCGTCTCTCCAAAAAAGTCTTTCTATCCTCTAATTTTGTTTTTTCGAGAAATTGTAGAGGCAGAGATTCTGGATGCTGCTCTACTATTCTTATGTCTCCTATACGATTTTGCTCAGCCATTCGGCATATCATTGGTGAGCCAAGGGCAATTCGTAGAATACCAAATCTTGATTGTCCTGTGCGAATATTAACAGGCTGACCAAGTAAACACTTTTGCTGGGCGATAGAATACTCCTCCACAGTTGCATAATTAGGGAGCAAGGTAGAAATATCTGTTGCCATCCATTGATAGACAGTTTTAAGAGATTCTACGTCTAAAGCCTCTCCGCATTCGGGATGAAATGTAACCGAAATAATTGTATTACAGCCCCCAAGTCGATCAATCCGCCTATCAACTTCAGTTACATCTTCAGTAAATACATTGACATATTCTGTTTCTGCCACTAAACATTTAGCCTGTTCCAGCCATTGAGAAATTATATAAGTGCGCTTTTCCATCGGAATAGTTATATATTTTTCGATGTTTTCAAGTGCAATTTCCCATCGAAGTAGTAGTCCATAGTTTTTTCGATCTGGTAGGCTATTTCTTAATACACCTAAACGTTCATCAACATCATCTTTAGCAAAGTAAGATCCTAAGTTTGGCACTGCCTCTTGAGTTAAAAAATAAGATTCTTCTTGATGAGGTAATAACAGCAGCCCACTAAAAGGTGATCCAGAAAAAAACTTTGAACCAGTGCATAATACACAAAAACCAGCATTAAGATATTTTGAAATAGCAATTGTCTCGCAACGCATTTGTGCTGCATCAACAACAATCACAAGATTATTTTGATATTTTTGCTTTAACCGATAAAGAAAGGAAAAACTAGGTGTTTTGATTCCAGTTTTTGAACAATCAACTTTATGCAAAACAACGATTTGTCCTTTTTTTTCAATGGATTCTTGAACAAGATATTTTAATTCATTTTCCAAAGACTCAATATCTTTAATTGTCCCATTATCATTGCGAGCAGGCAATGCAATTACTTCTACATTTTTCTCATCGAACCCCTCAATACAATCTCCCATTGCTACTTGACTACCGTCTGGTGAATAAGAAGAGAAATAGCGACATTCAGAAGCGGCAACTGCATTACTACCGACTTCACTCGATGCCATAAAAATATGGCATACCAAGGCAACTTTTGTACTTTCTGATGTTTGCTCATCCATACTTTGGAAACGCATTTTCTGATATTGGCATAGTGCCAAATAAGTAATGAGTATTTCAGTATCTGTCCCTGAAGGTGTACAGAGTAAAAATGGTTGACTGTGCGTAAGTTCAAAAGCAATAGAAATGCGATCACGGACATTCTTCATGCTCGTCGAAAAAGCTCTTGGTAGTTCTTTTTTTAAAGCTGCAATTAGCAACTTCTGCCTTAATAACTCAGCAGATACAAAACCAGAAACAGTAGGTGGAGAACAGGTGCAACTTGAACGAATAATAATATCGCTTTGAGGAAAAGACGGAACATGATATTTATTAACGCCTGTCTCAGGAGATATGTGCAATCGCTCATCGCCTCCCTGAGTTAGTAAAATATGAGTAGGGCAGGCAAGATGCCATGCCAGCATCGCAAGATCGACTTCTTCAATTAGTTGATTAGCATTCTGTTCTGGGAAATACTGTTCCAGCAGATACGTTCCGAAACATCTAGCTTTTATTTCAGCAGAAGCATCACATAGCGATTCATAGGCTTCTCGAAGCCTATATTCATCAATCGAGTTTTTCAATAAGAAGGTTTTATATGATTCCTTGTCAATCTTCCTTAAGCTATTCATATATTCAAACGCAAACTGTCGTGCCAAGATGCAACAAGCCAGTCTTTTTTCTGGAAAGCTACGAATCAAGATAGCAGCCTGTAATACATAAGCAATTTCAATAACAATTGCCACATTATCCACGGGCATTTCATTATGCAAATTTACCCTTTTGTCGGCAATGTAAGGCAGAGAAAATGAGTTATTACTGGTTATATGGATATCAACACCATATTCCAATAATCCCTGAAGTTCCGGTCTGATTTGCTTTAGTTGATTAATTATTTTTTTCATTGCTTTCAGGCATTTTATTATTTCTGAAATTTCAATTTATTAAACTAAATACTAATACACCTAAAATAATCAAACAGATTAAGAGGTTATCCCTGCTGTACCCTTAGCACATTCTTGCAAAACACCAAAATAGCTATGAGTTATATGTGCATTATTACGAAATTGTTCTGACTCCATAAGTTTCTTATGCAGTTTAGCTAGATTATAGAAAGGAACACTAGGATATAGATGATGCTCCAAATGATAATTCAAATTTAATGGAGCTATAAATAATTTTTCAATTAAATTTATTGATGTACTTCTAGTTTGATCTAAAGGATGATCATTGCCAGTTTGGGATTTAATTGGGCTTAATTTTTGTCTAAGTACCGCTAACCGAAATTTATCTTAAAAAGTAAAATTTTTGATCAAAAATTTATAAATTTTTTTATTACTTTATCTACTAATATTAAGATCAATTTTGCATTTGAATTAAACTTAATTAAATAATGAATAAAAATTTTTCAGTCAATAAACTTAGTATTAAAAAATTTACTAAAAATCTATTACTAGCAACTATTGGCACAATTTTAACCACAATTCCTGTTCATGCTGCCGATAAAATCTTTTTTACTTATAGATCATTAAAATTTACTTTAAAAGTAGAATCTTTAGAAAAATATGCTAAAACAGGCGTTGTTGAAAAAGATTTAGCGTTTTATTTGCAATTTGTCAGTGAAAAAGAGAGGGAGGAATTTAAAACAGCTTTAACTAAACCCATCGAAATTGATCCCGTATTATTATCTCGTTTATTAAATACCAACATGGGAGAAGATTTATTACGTCGTTTAGGGACAATTATGGGTATTCCTTGGAATATTAATGGCAACTACGCCATTAGGGGAGCGTTAGTACAATCTGCTTTTACCCCCGAAGGTTTAACTTTGCTGGGCTTTTTTCAAAAATATCCAACGGATTTACAGTTAGATGTTTATCGTAGTTTGGCTGTTGCCCAACGAGCTGAAAAGGCTATTTTCGCTAGTGAACAAATGGTTAAAGAAATGGATAGATTAGTTACTCAAGAAGTAGGTAAATTACAATCTCCTGATTTTAGTAAATTGCCTGATATTACTGCCAATGGTAGTTATGAAGTTGAACAAAAAATTATCACTCTGACAGATCAAAAAAGAAATCGAACTTTTGATTTATTTATTTATCAACCTAAAAACCTTCCTAGTGGCAAAATTCCTGTAGTGGTTATGTCTCATGGGTTAGCATCTCGCCCTCAAGATTATGATAATGGAGCGAAACATTTAGCTAGTTACGGTTATGTGGTGGCTCTTCCTCAACATATTGGTAGTGATATTGTTCAAGCTGAAAATTTACTTAAAGGTTATACTCGTGTAGTTTTTCAAGTTAATGAATTTATCGATCGCCCTTTAGATTTAAGTTTTACTATTGATTATTTAGAAACACAAAATCAATCAGTTTATCAAAATCGTTTGAATTTAAAAGAGGTTGGGGTTGCTGGTCATTCTTTTGGGGGTTATACTGCTTTAGCTGTAGCTGGTGCAACTATTGATTTTAAATACTTGGAATCTGAATGTAAACTTGGTGGCGATCGTTTTAATATGTCTTTATTATTACAATGTGTAGCCTTAAAGTTACCTCGAGAAGACTATAATTTTAGAGATGAAAGAGTAACATCTGCTTTTGTGGTTAATCCCGTTAACAGAAGCATTTTTGGCAAAGAAGGATTAAGTAAGGTAAAAATACCTGTTTTAATGATAGGTGGAAGTTACGATCCAGCTGCCCCCCCTATTTATGAACAGTTTCGTTCTTTTCCTTGGTTAGGTTCAGAGAATAAATATTTAGCTTTAGCAGAAGGACAAGCCCATGTTAATTTTTCTAAATTAGACCCCGGTATTCAAAGTTCAATAGAATCAATAGCATCTCTACCCTTCCCTAGTTCACAAGTTTTAGCAAGATATGGTAATGGTTTGTTAACTTCTTTTTTTGGAACTTATACCGAGAAAAATGAAACTTATTTACCTTTTATTCAAAATTTACCTGCTTATAGCGAATTTTTGAGTGTAAATCAAGAATTTAAATTATTTGTGGTGACTTCAAAATCAGCTTCAGAAATTGATAAAGCTTTAACTAATTTAAGTATAAATGAATAAGATACCATTTTAGATCCCCCCTAACCCCACTTAAAAAAGCAGGGCTGTTTCAAACTAAGTGGGCAAAAAGGTTGGGGTGTTAGGGTATTAGGGTATTGGGGGTTTTCCTCCCGCCAGATTTTAAGTAATAATAAAAAATCTTGAGATAATAAGTTTTTATGATTTATCATCAAAAACTTATTACTTATTCCTCATTAATTCTTACTTTATCCAAATCAGAAATTTT
>CAZWLZ010000078.1:0-12275 GCA_964634505.1 uncultured bacterium
TTAGATATAAAAATGAGTTTTGATGCAGTTAAATCAGCCGAGAAACAACAAGAAATTAAGGTAAAACAAAATAATTTAGAAATATAAAAACCTACCCCCCTAACCCCCCTTGAAAGGGGGGAATTTGCCCCCAAGCCCAATAATGGGGAGTTAATCAGCCCGTAACCTCAATTATGGGGAGTTAATCTGTTACCCCCAAAATTGGGGGATAAAGGGGGTAAAATAAATCAATTAACCTTTAGCTTGTAACATTGGGTTGTATTTTTGCCTACATTATAACTAATTTATCTCTATTATTAATTAATAAGATTTTGAAACCACAATATTTTGAAATGATAAATAGTAACAATGAATGAGTCTGAAACTACTGATCAACCTATATCACGTCGTCAAAATAGACAAAAAAGGGTTTCCACTATTATGCAATGGTTGGGTTATCCTACAGGCGGATTAGGAATTGCAGGTACGATCGCCTTATTGAAAGCAGGGCAACCAATTTTGGCAACCGTAACGGCATTAGCTTCTATTGGGGTAATTTTTTTGGCGATCGCTTCTAAGTTTTTTTCTAATTTGTTTAATCGCATTTTAGATAAAATTGAAGAAAAATTAGAGGATAAAGTTGAGCCTTTAGCTAATTATATTGTCGAAGGGTTAGAAGATTCTGTAGTAAAAACTTGGTGGAAATTAACCGCAAAATTTGAAGGGAAATATTATCAACAATTAATCTATGATTGTCGAGATTATCAAACTTTTGGCTTAAAAACTAAAGGAGAATTTACTTTTGAGTTGGAAAAAATATTCGTACCTTTACGAGTTTGCCCCGAAAGTTTAGGGCAGATTTCTCATAATATTATCGCTACTCAAAAAAGTAAGGAAGGGGCAACAATTTGGGATTTTTTAGTTCAAAGTAAAGAAATTCAACAGTTTAAAAGAATTGCAATTATCGGTGCACCGGGGAGTGGAAAAACTACTTTATTAACAGATTTAACCTTAACCTATGCTCAAAATCGTCATCGCCGTCAAAATAAGAAAGCACCCAAGCTAATTCCTATCTTAATTTATTTACGAGATGTCAGAGATTTAATTACTCAAAAAGAGGAAAATAGCTCAAAGTATTCTGTTAATGAAAACGTTAATTTAGTCACAGCAATTGTTCAGCAAAAATCTATTCAAAAATTAAAACCACGAGAAAACTGGTTTGAGGAATTATTACAGCAAAATAAATGTTTAGTAATGTTAGATGGATTAGATGAAGTGGCAGATGATGAGCAAAGAAAAGCCGTTAGTCAATGGGTAAATCAACAAATCAATAATTATAGAAAAGCCAATTTTATTTTAACTTCTCGTCCTTTTGGTTATAAAATTGCCCCTGTAGAAAATGTCACTACTATTTTAGATGTACAGCCGTTTAATCTTACTCAAATGGATAAATTTATTCATAATTGGTACTTGCAAAGGGAAATAATGAGCCGTATAGGAAAAGATGATCAAGGTGTACGAGATAAAGCAAATAATCAAGCAGAAGATTTAATTGATCGTATCAAAAATAATCCTAATTTGGCATCATTAGCATTGAATCCTTTATTATTAACCATGATTGCTACTGTACATTGTTATCGTGGTGCTTTGCCAGGCAGAAGAGTAGAATTATATGGAGAAATTTGTGATGTTTTATTAGGTAGAAGGGATGAAGCAAAAGGGATTAATATTAATTTAACTCCTGAGCAACAAAAAGCCGTTTTACAGGTATTGGCTTTTAGATTAATGGAAAAAGAAACCCGTGAATTTACTTTAGAATTAGGTTGTGAATTGATTGAGAATGAGTTAAAAAATGTGGCTGGAAGTGCATTAAAAACTTCTGATTTTATTAAAAATATTGAAAAGCGAAGTGGTTTATTAATAGAAAGAGAAAACAATTTATATGAATTTGCTCACAAAAGTTTTCAAGAATATTTAACAGCAGTAGAAATAAAAGAATCAAATCAAGAAGCCATTTTAAGTAGTCATCTTAATAATTCTTGGTGGGAAGAAACCATTAGGTTATATGCGGCACAAACTGATGCCACTAATTTAATTCAAGCGGCTTTAAAAAATCCTGATGTTAATTCTTTAAAATTAGCTTTAGACTGCTGTGATGAAGCTTTAAAAGTTAATGCACAAGTCAAAGAAAATTTATACGAAAAAATAGAGAAAGGTTTAGAATCTTTCAATCAAGATGAGTTTGAATTAGCTGTAAATGTTCAACTAAAAAGAAGATTGAGTAATTTATTAAGGGTTGATGAAACATTAGAAATAGATAGAGAATATATTATCTGTGCAGAATATCAACTATTTTTTAACAATTATCTCCAAAAATATAAGAATATAAGAGGAATTGACAAACCTAATAATTGGAAAAATAAACGTTTTCCTTTTGGAGATTCGCAAAAACCTGTAACAGGAATTAACTGGGAAAATGCGAATATGTTTTGTGCTTGGTTGAGTCAATATTTCCCTTCTGAGGAAAATCTTTATCATTATAGATTACTTAGACCAGAAGAAAGAGAAAACTACCCTAGTAATGATGACAGTTGGTTAGCTGATAGCGGAATTCGTATAGCTACATTTCAGCTTCCTTCTCGTTATCGCAGATTAAGTAATTTATTAGCTTCTCAAAATTGGCAAGAAGCCGATGAAGAAACTTTGAGAGTTATGTTAGAAGTGGCTAACTGCACCAAAAAAGGTTATTTAGATATTCAAGATTGTCAGAATTTTCCTCGTGAGGATTTACGCATTATCGATCAACTTTGGTTAGATTATAGTAACCGTAAATTTGGCTTTTCTGTCCAAAAACAAATTTGGCTTGACTTAGGTGGCAAAATAGGCAAATATGATCCTGATACTTATCAAAAATTTGCCGATACTATAGGTTGGAGAAAAAATGGCAATTGGTTATCCTACAACGAGTTTACTTTCAAAACAGAAGATGCCCTACTAGGACACCTCCCGTCTGCAGTTTTGCAGGAGGTGGTTAATAATAATGTAAGATGGAGATTACGGAATGATATGTATTGATATTTGTTATATGTCTCTTTTCTCTTCTCTAAACTATAACAGATAAAGGGATCAGACACAAACTAAATATTTCTTATGAATGGCTTTAGCATGATTTTATTAGGGTTTCGGGGTTTCGTTACCTGTTAGCCTTAAGAATAAGGTTGGGGTGTTGGGGTATTAGGGTATTGGGGAGTTTTCTTCTCACCAAATTTTAAGTAATAATAAAAAATGTTGAGATAATCAAAATTTGATTATAAATCATAAAAAATAGAAACTCAACCTACAGACTAAACTATAATTATTTACTGATAAACTTTACTACGATGACCAATTTTAATGACTATAATAACTAATATTTCATTATCAATTCGATAAATAATTCTATAATCCCCTACTCTAATTCTAAAAAGACTATTGCTATTTTTTAATTGCTTAACATCAGCAGGATAAGGATTAATTTTTAGTAATTCAATTCTATTACTTATTTGTTTTTGAATATTAAAAGGTAACTTTGAAAGTTCTTTTTTCGTTTTCCTTAAAAACTCAATTGTATATTCTGTCATAAATTTTATAATCCCAAATCTTTTTTCACATCTTCCCAAGAGATTCTTTCTTGATTTTCAGGATCATTTTCAGCAATAATAGCATCTCTAAAATCGATCAAATCTTCTAATTCTTCTGTATTAATAATGGTTAATTTTCCTTGATTAATCTGTTCTAAAACTTGATTTACTGATAAGTTTAATTCATTGGCAATCTGAACGATGCCCGTAAAAATGTCTTGAGATAAAATTACTTGATTCATATTATTTGATGAGTTTTTATTTTTATTTTATTTTAATCAGAAAATAATTTTTTTTGATCTCCCTATAATCTATAGCGATCGCCTCTCGACTATTCAAATTATTGATAGTGATACCTTAATTGAGCAATTTTAATAGTATCTTTTTCTACTTTATAAATGAGACGGTGTTCATCATTAATTCTTCTTGACCAATAACCTGATAAATTATGTTTTAATGGTTCAGGCTTACCAATTCCTTGATATGGAGAACGTTTAATATCTTTGATAATGTCATTAATGCGTGTTAAGATTTTTTTGTCAGTTTTTTGCCAATATAAATATTCATCCCAAGCCCTAGAAGAAAAAATCAGATTCATTCTTCAATCAACTCCTTTTTAAGTCCTTTTCCTGATTCTAATTCGGCGATTGATTCTAATAAAAGTTCAGCATTTTTAGGGCTTTTTAACAAATAATTAGTTTCTTCTAAAGATTGATAATCTTCTAAGGAAATAATAACTACTGGTTGCTTATTATTTCTAGTAATAATTATCGGGTGATGTTTTTCACAAACTAAGTCCATTGTTTGCTCAATTTTTTCTTGTATATTTGTATAGTTAACCGTTTCCATAACTTTTTATTAAATACTAAATTTTTCTATATTATATTCTCATCATAGATTAATTAGCTTTTAGGTTGTAAAACTTGAAGAAGATGAGAGGCGATCGCCTTTTGAATACTTTGTGGAGTATCTTCTTTAATAAACTTCATCATGAGTACCAATATCAAGTATGATTACGATTTGCTATGCTGTAAAGTATCTTTAATTTTTATCTCTAATTTCGGATTACGACTGACAAACTTACGGTATGCCCATTTAAATTTTGGTGTTAAAACTAATTCTTTCATTCTTCCTCTGTCAAAGTAGCATCTAATTGGGCAAAAATGCTTTCAAGAGGTTGGGGTTTTAATTTCCCTTGATGAAATAGTGCAATATTTTTTTGTGCATCTTCAGCAATTTCTTGACGACGAGATTCTATCAATTGATTTTTAACTATTTCTAATAACATTTCTTTTTGTTCAACAGGAAGTTGATTAACTGCGTTAAGGGCTTGTTCTAGGGTAATCATTGATCAATAAATTTTGTAAGTTTATTCTTAATAATAAATCAATTCTTTATGTAGAGGAACAATACAAATAATTTTTTTGATCACACTATATATAATTTATGGCGATCGCCCTGAAAGCAAAGGAACAAAATGTAGGGGTAATTCATGAATTACCCCTACGATAAAATCCTGGTTTCAACTCTTTTCGCATAAGTTCGGTTTATATTATTTTAATCAGAAAATAATTTTTTTTAATCACCCTATAATCTATGGCGATTGCCAATTAGTAGATTGGATCAAACAAATTGCAACCAATACACAAACGAAATAAATTATTAATTTAACTGGCATCAAATTAACTGACGGCGAAATTTAGAAATACTAATAGATAAAAGTAAAACACTAGAAATTAATAAAACCAAAGTATTAGGCCATAAAACATCCAAGCCAACACCTTTAAGAAAAATAGCTCGAATAATAGTCACATAATGACGCAAAGGATTAAAAAAAGATAAATATTGAAAAAATGGGGGCATACTTTCAATCGGACTAATCACCCCAGAAAGTAAAGCTAATGGTAAACTAATAAAAAAAGAAGTTATATAGGCTTGTTGTTGAGTGCGTGAAATTGTAGCCAACATAATACCAATGCCAATCCCCACAAAAATATATAACCCTGACAAAACGATAAATAACAATAAATTGCCCCGAAATGGTACACGAAAAATAAAACAAATAAGAACTAAAATACCGATAACATCACCAATTAATAACAAAAATAAAGGACTAATTTTAGCAATAATAATTTCACTAACTTTAGCAGGAGTCATTAATAATTGTTCTAATGTGCCTTGATCTTTTTCCCTAATTACCGTAGCCGAAGAAACCAAAGAAGTCACAGAAGATAAAGATAAAGCTAAAGCACCGGGAATAAAAAACCAACTACTTTTTAAGCCTTGATTATTAATAAAAATAATTTCTGGTTTAACTAAAACTGTGTCCGAATCTTGTCTTAATCTCTGGGCATATTTACTGATAATTTGTTTTAAATAACCTTGAGTAATTCCCGCCTTATTAGCATCAACTCCATCAACTAAGATCAAAAATTCTGTTGGTTTATTTCTAGCTAAATTACGTTTAAATTCAGGGGGAATTATTAAACCTGCGATCAATTTTCCTTGAAAAATTTTTGTTTCTAATTCTTTTTCTGTTAATGGTTTGCTTTGGGATTTAAAAATGCCATTTTCCGTCAAAGCAGAAATTAATTCTCTACTTTCGTAACTTTGAGAGTAATCAAGAATACCAATATCAATATTTTTTACATCGGGATTTAATGCTAATCCATAAAGTAATACTTGAGTGATGGTAGGAAAAATTAAGAGAGCAATTATTTTTTTATCTCTTAAAATTTGGGTTATTTCTTTAATAAATAAAGCATAAAATTGACTGCTAAAAAAATTTTTAAAAAACTTCATTTTATTTTCATCACTTAACATATATATACAAACTAAACAGCCTTAATTCGATCGCCCAAAACTACTTAAGAAAGGGAGAATCTCAGAAAAAAAATAGCTTTAATTTTATTTTATTTTAAATTTTACTTGACAAATTTTATTTTATAGTTTATATTTAGAGGAGTGTGAGGGGTAAATGAAAAAAGAGCTGAGACGAAACATGGCAAGTCGTCAGTTCTTTTTTTTTGTTCAAAAAATGCTGATAATATTTTCGTTTCAATTTATCAAATAGTTTTTCTACTGTTTGCCTTCTGTTTTCTTATTATTGTCAATTGTTAATTATTTAACGATAATATAAATAAATATTTCATTATTTCATTCAAATCAAAAATAAGACAAAGTGAGTAAAACTAATTTAGAATTTTTACAAGAAACAGATCCTGCTATTGCTAATATTATTGCTAATGAGTTACAACGTCAAAGAGATCATTTAGAATTAATTGCTAGTGAAAATTTTACTTCCCCTGCTGTTTTAGCTGCTCAAGGTTCAGTTTTAACTAATAAATACGCCGAAGGATTACCCGGTAAACGTTATTATGGCGGTTGTAAATTTGTTGATCAAGTTGAAGATTTGGCGATCGCCAGAGCCAAACAGTTATTTAATGCAGAGATGGCGAATGTTCAACCCCATTCAGGTGCTCAAGCTAATTTTGCCGTATTTTTAACCTTGCTTAATCCGGGGGATAAAATTATGGGCATGGATTTATCTCACGGAGGCCATTTAACTCACGGTTCGCCTGTAAATGTATCTGGTAAATGGTTTGAAGTTTGTCATTATGGTGTTAATCCCGATACGGAAGTTTTAGATTATGACCAAATTTTAGAATTAGCTAAAAAAGAACGTCCTAAATTAATTATTTGTGGTTATTCTGCTTATCCTCGTATTATTGATTTTGCTAAATTTCGGGCGATCGCCGATGAAGTTGGAGCTTATTTATTAGCAGATATAGCTCATATAGCTGGTTTAGTGGCCACCGGCCATCATCCTAACCCTATTTCCTATTGTGATGTAGTAACGACTACTACCCATAAAACCTTAAGAGGTCCTAGAGGAGGTTTAATTTTAACTAGAGATGCCGAATTAGGAGTAAAATTAAATAAAGCAGTATTCCCCGGTACTCAAGGAGGCCCTTTAGAACACGTTATCGCAGGAAAAGCTGTTGCTTTTGGGGAGGCTTTAAAACCGGAATTTAAAGATTATTCAGCCCAAGTTATTGCCAATTCTCAGGCTATGGCTAATCAATTCACCAAAAAAGGCTTTAAATTAGTTTCAGGCGGTACAGATAATCATTTAATGCTCTTAGATTTACGATCTATCTCTATGACAGGAAAAGTTGGCGATCGCCTCTTAGGAGAAATTAATATTACAGCCAATAAAAATACCGTACCCTTTGATCCAGAATCCCCCTTTGTTACCAGTGGATTACGTTTAGGCTCACCAGCCGTAACCACTAGAGGATTAGGCGAAAATGAATTTGTAGAAATTGCCAACATAATTGGCGATCGGTTATTAAACCCCGATAGTCAAGAAATGAAAAGTAATTGTCTGCAAAGAGTAGCAACCTTATTAGATCGTTTTCCCTTATATCCCCATCTTCAAATAGCTACCTCAGTTTTAGCCTAAATTAATTATCTTCATACTTTTGGTAGGGTGGGCAATCCCACCTTAAACCCATATTATATAGCAGTTGCCTGAAAGATAATTAACGTTAACAAGGGTTAAAAATATTCATTGCCAAAGTGTTATAAATTTATAGCAGAAAGCAATTTCGTTAGGACATTTTTTTAAAGCCCCTTATTAAGGTAGGGCTGTTTCATTCTCAAGTAAGACAAATGGGAAGAGAGGGAAATGGGGAATTAGAGGGAAAAAAGAAGTAATAGAGGAAAAAATCGACAAATTTAGTTTTTTTTCACCATTAGGAAAATTTTGAGCTATTTCAAAAATTGTCATAGCAGTCTTAAAAGCAATTTGATAAACTTCTAATTCTTCGCCATTTTCCTAATTATTGATTGATTTTTAATGTTTTTTAGAGCCATATATACTCTTGTCATCATTGCTCATTTCCCCCTATCACCCTATCACCCTATAATTGCTTTTTCTGTAGAATGAAACAGCCCTGCCCTTATTAAGGGGGGTTGGGGGATCGGATTGTCCTAAGTATCCCCTTTTTTATTTATACCGTTTATTAATTATTAATTATTAATTATAAAAAAGATGCTAAGAAACATCCCTTGGAATAATAAAACTCGTGATCAAAATGCCAACTTTGATCCTACTTCAGACAGTGACATAAATTTAAAAAGTAAAAGACAACAAAAACAAAAAATAGATCAAGTCAAATCAAAAACTTGGTCATCTTCAGTACAAAACTTATTAGATCAACCCCCCGCCAGTTTTCCTTTATTGGTAATGATGGGAGGATTCTTATTTTGTACCCTACTAGGAGTTTGGGCTTATGTAGGGCAAATTGAAGACGTAGGAAAAGGGGTAGGGCAATTAATACCTCAAGGCAAAACCTTTAAAATTGAACCAATAAATTTAGGAAAAGTTAATCATGTTTTAGTCAAGGAAGGAGATAGTGTAAAAGCAGGAGATACCTTAGTAGAATTTGATACAGACTTACAAACTAAAGAAATTGAAAGACTAGAAAAACAACTAAATGGTTATTTAACAGAATTAACTCAAAAACAAAATTCAATTACCACCTTACAATCTCAATTAGAGAATCAACGTAAAATTTCTGCTACGGAAATACAAGGAAAAGCAGAAGCAATTATAACTACAGATCAACAAATTAAAATAAAATCGGAATTATTATCAAACTTAGAATTAAAACAAAGTAACCTCAAAGAAAGATTAAATAAATTAAATCTTGTTGAAAACTTGACAGGCAAGAGTTTAAAGCAATTACAAGCAGAAAAGGAAGCCTATCAAGGCAGAATGAATACTTTAAAACCTTTAGAAAAAGAAGGTGCCGTATCTCAAGAATTTGTTTTTCAAGTTGAACAATCTTTGCGAGAAATAGATAAACAAATAACACAAACAGAATTACAAACTCTAACCCTTAATCAAGGACAACTATTTGAAATTGAGCAATCTTTAAGAGATATTGAAACCAACTTAAGACAAACAGAAGGCGATTTAATTTTATCAATTAGTGAAAAACAACGATTAAATTTAGAATTAAATCAACAAAAAGCTCAATTAATTCAATTAGAATTAGATAATAAACAAAAAATAGAACAAATACAAGTTGAACTTACTCAACTTAAAGCAAAAATTGTTGATACTAAAAATGTTCTCTCCGCTTCCAAATCTCAATTAACTCAACAAACTTTAATATCACCAGTTGATGGGGTTGTTTTGTCTATGGATTTACAAAATATAGGACAAATTATCCAATCAGGAAAAACAGTTGCCGAAATTTCCCCCGAAAATGTTCCTTTAATACTTTCTACTATTTTGCCAAATCAAGAGGCTGGTTTTGTCAAAATAGGAATGCCCGTAAAAGTTAAATTAGATGCTTATCCTTATCAAGATTATGGTTTGATAGACGGTACAGTTAAATCTATTGGGGCTAATGCCGAAAGCAACGAAGAATTAGGTCAAGTTTATCGTATTGAAGTTGCCTTGCAAAAAGATCATATTATCAAAGATGGTGAAAAAATAATGCTTAAACCAGGGCAAACTGGAACAGCAGAAATAGTTTTGAGAAAACGGCGTATTATTGATGTTCTTTTAGAACCCATTCGAGGATTGCAAAAAAGCGGTATTAGTTTGTAATAAAAATTAATATTTAGTATAATTCAACCCCCAACTCCTTTAGAAGGGGCTAGAAGATAAAATTTACAAGAGGGCTATAAGACAGAATTTAGAAGAAGATTAGAAAAAAAAGTGGTACAGGCATCCTGCCTGTTCTACAAAGATAATCTTTAACTTCTACCCCCTTTAGAAGGAAGCTAGAAGATAAAATTTACAAGGGGGCTAGAAGACGACAACAAAGGTTTAGTTCTTATTAAAATTATCAGATGTTATGAATTGTAAAATTTAAATTTTTAAAAGTTGTGTTTTTTTTTTTTTTCTGTTAACATCAAAAATCAAGACAGCAAATTAATATAACTGTTCTTTTTCATAAAAATTTAATGATGGAGATTATTACTCATGATTGCAATTCAAGATTTACAATTCGTAGAACAATCTAATAGCCAAGTAGAAGGAGGAATTACTCCCCTTCCAGCCGTATCTACTTTTGCTTTTGGTTCTAATCTTATTTTTAACGTATCTACTATTGGTGGTCAATTTCAAAGTACCTACAGTGGAACTTTAGTTAGTAGCGTTTTCTTAGGTGACACTGGATTTATTTTCCCAGCGGTAAATAGTGCTGGTTTCACCTCTAGTAATACTGTTAGTTTCGGTTAAATTTAGCTAAACAATTTACGCTAATTTCTATATTCTTTTCATTCCATTTAAACAAAAATCACTCAAAAACATAAACTATGATTATTCAAGACCTTAACTTTTGTGAAGCTTCTGCTTCTGTAAATGATATCGCTGGCGGTTTCATCACTTTTGCAAATTTTTCATTTGATGAAACATTAGCTGGTTCTTTCACTTCTACCATTGGTGCTTTCGCTTCTACTTCTAATACCTCTGCTGGTTCTTTATTCCAAGGAACAATTGCAATTGATTCAGTAGTGGGTGTTGTCAATGGTGTAACCTTTGTTTCTAATTTCTCGAGCGGAAAATTTGTTCAAGTAACAGTATCATAACCTAGTTATGGTTGTCTTATTTCTTCATAAATTTTATCCATTCCCATAACTGATAATTTTTCTAAATTACAGAGTATTATTATAGAATG
The DNA here is from genome assembly GCA_964634505.1 of uncultured bacterium. GTDB lineage: Bacteria > Cyanobacteriota > Cyanobacteriia > Cyanobacteriales > Cyanobacteriaceae > CAZWLZ01. Next base: position 11,300 of record CAZWLZ010000078.1, read on the forward strand.
TTGAGTCGATTAATCAAGGATAAATCATTTCTTAATTAATCGGCTTTTTTTATGAAAAACTATTTTTCATCATTTTTAATTATGGAATCATCAATTTATTCAATTCAAGAAAATGATCTTATTAACTTTTTAAAACAAAATATCCGTTTTAAAGAAATAGTTAATCTCATCATTTCTCAAAAAATTATCGCTAATGCCGCTCAAGAAAGAGGTATTACTGTCTTAGAAGACGAAATACAACAAGATTCAGAAAATTGGCGCAGGTTGCATAAATTAGAAAAAGCTGACGATGTTTTTAAATGGTTAGAAGATCAACAAATTACCCCTGAAGATTGGGAAGAAGGAATTAGAAAAAAATTATTAGCTGACAAATTAGCTTCTCATTTATTTGCCAATGAGATTAATAAATATTTTCTTGAACATCAATTAGATTATCAACAAGTTTCTTTATATCAAATTTTGATTGAAAATGAGGAAAAAGCCCAAGAGTTATTTTTTCAAATTGAAGATCAAGAAATTAGTTTTTATCAAGCTGCCCAAATGTATGATATTGATGAAAATAGACGTTTAAAATTTGGTTATGAAGGAAAAGTTTTTCGTCAACAGTTACCTGCTAATTTGAGAGAAGTAATTTTTGCAGCCCAAGTAGGAGAAGTTACTCCTCCTGTTCAAACTGATTTGGGTTATCATTTATTTTTGGTGCAAGAGTTTATTACATTAGAGTTAACTCCTGCTTTAAGTAAAGAAATCCAAGCTAAATTATTTCAAGAATGGCTTGGGCGTGAACTTCAATATCATTTGGCGATCGCCAAATAAAAAAGGGATTAATTTTCGTTAATCCCTACAAATTGAAGAAAAATTATTCTTTTACGTTTTCAATTCTTTCTAATTGCCACAAAATTTGATTACCTTCACGCCTTACCCTCGAAACAATCCAATTACGCCAAGTCCATTCTTCCCCTCTACTGGTAACAGC
>CAZWLZ010000079.1:0-10032 GCA_964634505.1 uncultured bacterium
CATTGATGCTATCGGTTTCAATATCATTAGTGATATCGGTTTCAATATCATTAGTGATATCGGTTTCAATATCATTAGTGATATCGGTTTCAATATCATTGATGCTATCGGTTTCAATATCATTAGTAATATTATCTTTGATATTCTTTAACTCTGTCATAATTAATTCTTTAAACTTTGGAAATAACAAATCTTCAACTTCTTTTAAAATTGATTCTCTAAAGTTTGAAGGTAAATTAACTAATTCTTGACTCTCTAATGTTTCTGTTAAATCTTTTTCTATCAGATTAATTAGATAGTTATTCACAGATAGATCTAACTTTAAGGCTTTTTCTTTTATCTGTTCATGGGTTTTATCTTTGATTCTTAGTAAAAAGGTTGCCATCGGTTTTAAGGTGATATTAGTTTTAATATCATTATTATATCATATCAATAGCGATATCATAAGTCATATCATATCAGGATGATATTAGTTTTAATATCATTATAAGGAGATCGGAAAACTAAAAAAAATTAAGGTGGTGTCGGTGAAGTTATCCACTTTTTAAAATCTAGGAAAAAATCTTAATATGGGTTTTTTCTGACAAAAACAGTTATACATAGATACGCTTTTAACTTACAATAAAAAAAAGAGAGGTTTCGCCACCTCTCTAAAAAAAAGTATATCTCAGACCCTCTTTTGGGGGTCATTACACAAACAATTGATAATTCTATGATACCGAATAATAGTATTCGCCTTAATGTAGTAGTTTCCATAACTCAGAAAATGCTCTTTCAGGATCTCGAAGTAGATAGTTTAAAAGAGATCTATGTTGATGGTTTTTTTTCACCTGAAAAGATAGCAAAGTTTAAGGAAAATTCGTTAAGTTTACCTTCTACTTTTTCTGTTGATTGTGTGGAAATAACAGATAATTTTGTCCCTTTTTTCCAAATTGGAGATACCTTTTTTAATTTAGTTTCTATTTGGGAATTTCACTATAACGAAAAGGAAACAGCCTTAACTATTATCTGTGCTGATGGAATGATCCACACTTTAGATAAAGAAGGTATTTTAGCAACATTCTCTCAAGAAAGTCTAAGATTTTTACCTATAAATTTACAAAATAAATTAAGTCCTTTATTTAAAGTTTGTTAAAGCAAAAAGCACCCCTTTTATAGGAGTGCTTATTTTCTTTTTATAGACAAATAAAAAAAGAAAGAGCGAAAAACAACAAACTTAATTCCAAGGCTATTAATCCTTTAACTAATTAAATCATAACATATTATGAACAAAATAAATGCAAAAAGACCCTTAAGAAATGACTATTTATTTTCCTATTCTGATAACTTTTTAAATAAGGAAATAAATAAGAAAAAAGGTTTTATAGATCCCTTTACTGAGTTTAAAAAGATAAGTGGTGATATTGATTTTATTAAGGCTATTATCTTAAAAGGATCTGCTATTTCTCCTAGTATTTTTACTAATAACTACCGTAAAAAAGAAAATGTTATTTCTAGTGATTTATGGATGGGTGATATTGATAAAGATTTGACTATAGAAGATTTTTTTAAAATAGATTTTTTCTCAAAATATTCTTTTATTTATACATCCCCTTCTCACACTGAAGAAAATAATCGTTTTAGAATTATAATCCCCTTACCTCAATCGGTTGATAGTATAACCTATCAGCAATTATCTGATTATTTTGATGATTTATTGGATCAAAAATTAGATAAAGCACCAAAACATTCAGCCGCAATTTTTTACGGTAATACCAAGGCTAAATTTTACAATCTTGAAAATATAGAAGGGTTATCTTATCAGTTTTTAAATGACATCGAAAAACAAGCTAATAAATATAGAGAACTTGTTATTACAGAAAAACAGAAACAAGCTAAAATTTTTCAAGAAAAGTTAAAAGCAAATATGGCTAATAGTTCAGACTCAAAACAGAAGGCTATAGCCTTAATTCCCAAACTTCCAAAAAGGGAAAAAGGATCAGGACAATATGAATTTTTAAGGAATGCAATTTGGGGATTGACTTCACTATGGACTGTGGAAGATGGAATAGATATTAATTCAGAAAAAGGGAAACAAGCTAAAAATGAATTATTATTAATACTTGAAAATAATCCGATTCAATCTGACTTAAGCCAACAATGGGATCTAGAAAAACTAATTAAAAGTTTTGACCCTACAAAAGGGATAACAAGTAGTTCTTTTTTTGGTTATTTAAAAGAGGAAATTTCAGAAAAACCATCGGAAGAAATAAAAACTAAGAAACCAAAAAAAATAAGGGTTGCTTATGAACTAATTGATAAAATATTTGAAAACAGATTAAGATTAAATCTTTTAAATCAGAATCTTGAATTAGACAATGAAATTGCAGATCTAGAGAACTTTTATATTAATTTAGCGGTTGAGCATGGGATCGAAATTTCCGATAAATTAGCGTGGGATATTGCGAAGGAAATAGGGAAAAAATATCAATATCACCCCGTAAGAGAATATTTAGATTCTTTACAAGATGACCCCGACAAAACGATAAATATCAGACAATTGGCTTCTGCCATTTTTGGAACTGAAGAATCTATTTATAACGAGATGTTTTATCGGTTTTTAATTGCTTCTGTAGCAAGGATTTTTGAGCCGGGTTGTAAGGTTGATACCGTGTTAGTTTTACAAGGTAAAACGGGTTATCGGAAAAGTAGTTTTTTTAAGGTTTTATTTTCAGAGAATTGGTTTACTGACTCTGTACAAGGGTTAGATAAAGACAACCTGTTGACTTTACATCAGTATTGGTGCTGTGAACTTGCAGAATTGGAAACCATTACCAGTAAAAAAGAAGCTGGGGAGTTAAAAGCCTTTTTATCTCGCTCTGTGGACACCTTCAGAAAACCGTACGCTAAAACATCAACACCGAATAAAAGACAAGGGGTGATAGTAGGTTCAGTTAATGAGAGTGAATTTTTAGTTGATACCACGGGTAACAGAAGATTTTGGATTCTCCCTATCGCCAAAAAAATTGATACTGATTTAATAGCAAAATGGAGAGATCGGATCTGGTATTTAGCTTATCAGGATTATTTAAAGGGTGAAAAATGGATTTTGAGTGAAGACCTAGAGAACGAAGCCTTAGAAATAAATCAACAATATTTATTCTCAGATCCGTGGTGTACTCAGGAATTAGTAGACTGGTTAGAGTATTTACCAGATGAAAAACGCACAGCTTCTTATATCTTCCAAATCTTCTTTAAGTTTGAAGAAAGAGAGATTAATCTTCAAAATTCTAAACGACTAGGAAAAATTCTTTCCTCTTTGGGATATTCCAATAATGGAAGAAAGAGAAGCGAGGGGCAATCTGTTAGATATTGGATTAAAAAATAGAAAGTTTTGGGGATGTCATAATACATCCCTTTTTTATTAGCCAATCATTTTTTTATTTTTTTCTTGATTTCTAATGGTACATCTGGTACAAGGGCTATAACCCTTACTCTCTATAGTTTTAAGAAGTGGTAACACTACTGGTAAAGTATGCCTTGTATTCTGGTACAAGTGGTAAACTATAAATGAAATGTACCAGTTGTTACCAGATAAAAAAAAGAGTGTACCAGATAGCAAAGCTATACAGCATAAGGATGTACCAGATGTACCAGATGTACCATTAGAAATGAGAAAACTTTTTAATTTTTTATTTTGGCAAAAAAAAAGAGTGTCTTTGCAACACGCTTTTTATAAAAGTAGAAATAAATAGAAAAAGTAAAATAAATGAGAATAAATTTACCGATAGAGACACCCAGAGGGATATTTGTTTTTAGCTTAAGAATAGTTTACGTTCTCTTCTTCTTCTCTTATTTAGTCCCTCTAAAATTTTGCCATTGGCTTTATTCCATCTTAGAAATTGGTTTCCTGCTTCTGTATAATTCCCTTGATTTAATACTTTAAGTAAAGTAGAGTTCTTAAAGGCATCGACACCAATGTTATAGGTTAAACTAACCAATGCACTAAACTGATTGCTCGTTACTGGTATTTTTAATAATTTATTGACATGATCTGAGAAAATTTGAACTGTAACTTTTAAAAGTTCTTCTGCTTTTTCCCTTGAAATTTTATCACCCCTTTTAACTTTTTCACCATCAAGATAAAAAGTATTTCCATAACCAATTGTCCAAATATTTGCGGGACACAAATAAGCCTCACTTCTAAAACCTTCAAACTCTTTTATTAAGTCTAAACCTAATTGATTAATTGTTCGTCTCATAACTTTTAATTTAAAGAATTTAACTCTATTTTAACTTATTTTATTAGTTTATTTTTATCTTCTTTTTAGTCGTCTAATGTTTTGATTAAATAACCTAGATAACCACTAATAAGATTGCTCGTTAAAATAGTATAAACCTTTATTAACTCAATATCTTTGTCTAAGTAAGCTAAGGAGAAAAGACAACCAATACTAAAAAAAACAATCCAAGAGATTCTCATAATTAATCATGGTTTTTATCACATTTTTTCTCTATTGTTTTTAATCTTAAGTTTATTTCTTTTATCCGTTCATCAAAACTTAAAAAATAATCTAAGACTAATTGTTTCGTCCATTCTCTATTTTTACTATCATGAAGACTTAAAAGTGTTTCTATATGCTCACGGAAACTTTTATTAATAGCAAGAAAAGACGTTATTGTCATTCCGACTAAAGTTGCTCCCGCAAGAATAATTAACATTACTAAATGAACATTATTAAGCATATAAAAATCTCTAAAAAAAACTAAATAATAATTGTTGAAGCAATTTGATCGAGTTTTCCTTCTATATCTGGAACACCAGATCCGATATAACTCCAAATTACATATTCAATAGAACGAAACCATTTAGGGACATCAAGGGTCAAAGAGTAAGAACTTGATAAATGGGGAAATCGGATAATATTAATTTTTCCTAGTCTTAAAGTTTCTCTTCCTATTTGACTATCTGAATTTCCTCCAACGGTAATCCCAGAAACGATATTCGCTGATAGCCAACCACCGCAGCGCCATGTAGTTAAGGGATTTTCAGTATTGGTATAACAGGCAATTGTAGGAGTCGTTATTTGTGTCCCAATATTGATCGGGGGGATTGGATTATATGTATCAATAGGAGTATTTAATATTACTGCGTTCACCGTTCCACTATCTAATAAATCCCAGTTATTACTGTTACTAAATTGCGGTTTTAATTCCATATTTATTTATTAGATTTACTTCTAATATGTCGATCAAAGGGTCCCATTCAATTTCGTAATATTCTAATTTTGCAATTAAATCATCTTCTGTAATATCACCCCTGAAAAAATCATCGATTGCTCTTTGACCATGAAAACAATCGGAACATCTTTTGTCTAATTCAGAAACTGTCATCCCCTCCTCAATAGTCAGTTGTAATTCTAAAGGTTCTAAATCCATCGTTCCGGCTCCACAGTAATTAAATTATTAGGGTTTTTCCCCTTTGCTGAATTAACCGCTTTTTCAAGAGCGATCGCCATATCTTGAGAATTCCCCCCTTTTCCTATGGGATAAGAGTATTTGCCTTGAACTTTAGTTGTGTATTCCCACCCGGTTATTTTTGATATTTTTGTGACTGGATTACCGATTTTAGAAATAATTATTTTAGCCGGGATAAAATGATCTTGAACGATCGCATCTTCATTCATCCAGTTCAAAACTTGCAAATCAATTAAGCTATTAGCATTCTCGATCGCTAGTTTTGATACCGTTGTTTCATAAATAAAATCAGAGTAAAAAGACTTAATTTTAATGGGGATTAAGTGAGGATAAATATCTAATTCACTGTCCGTATTAGCATTGTTATACCAGTCATAAAACTGCTTTAACTTACCATCAGTAATAACCCCTCCATTAGCCTTAATAGCCCATAATAATCTTTTAAACTTTTTACCCATTTATTTCTTTTATTAGTTACGGATCAATCTTTCTGGAATATAAGAAATACTGCAACCCGGGCTTGCATTTTTAGCAATAACCACTAATTCGCTAAACCGTTCAGCTTCACGATCTGCAGCAGTTTTTCTTCCAAAAGGAATAGAAAAAGCATCCGTGGATCTTTTTTTATAAGTCAGTCCAGTAATTTGAGATGTTTTCGTTGCGGGAGTGAGAGCTTTTGCACCGGTAATTTTAGAAGGACGTAGACTTAATTTATTTACGTCAGTCACTGTGGTATCTAGTCCTAGTTCTGCAGGAGTCAACCCTAATACTCCTGCTCTTGCTGTTTGCCTATTAACAACTTTAATTAAATGTTGTGTGGTCCCGTCCCCCAGACCAAAGGGGGTTACAGCGTAAGCAGTAGAAACCCCGGCCGCTGAAGGAGCGGTTTTGGTTAAAGTAGTTGTTCCAGTCTTGTAATCTAAGTACTTCTGTACTGCCCCCCCGTTAGTCCCACCGTTATTTTTTACTGCCCATGCAAATCTTGAAAATCGTCTAGCCATTTTGCACCTCTTCTTGTTTGCTTATTTTCTTCAAAATAACACGGCATTTCCCCCCGTATAGACAAAACGACTGTTATAACTATCGTGAAAAAGAGGTCAATAAACTAAGGCCTGTTTTAACATTTCTGGTATAGCGTAAAGCATTACTGGTCTAGGGATTCCGTAAATTTCAGCAGTGGCATATTGAAAGTAAACATTCCCCACGGGTCTTTTCCGTGGCATCCTGCGAGATTCACCAATAATATTTTCAAGAGGTGGAATTGTGGGGTAAGCACTACTAGGATCGTCTGTTTCAGAAAAACTTAAAAATTTCCATTTGGGTGTTTTATCAACTAAGTTAAGAACTTTGTTAATAACATTTTTTCCCTCGTCTTTGGAAAAAACATATAATTGTAATTTTAATCCCTCTTCTTTATCATGATAATGCACACATACTTTACCCCTTCTAAAGTAGTAAGGGGTAGTTCCACCAAAACTCGCTTTAATTGCGTTGCCATAACCTATCAAATCAGATCGACTAATTGTCTCATGGGTTTTATTCGGTATTCTTACAGAAACCTGACTTCTCAGGGGTGAATAATCAGGTTCAACCGCACCATCATGTTCTTTAAAAAACAGTGTTATTTGAGGTCTAAAAGTGACTTTTTGTGCATAATCTTCTAAGGGAATTCCTGCAATTGAGGGTTGTAAATCCTGTGCTTTTCGCAAGATAAAATAAAACAACATCATTCTATTATTAATTAAAATTTGACTGTCCCCCTCATCGACTAAACAAGCAGTTCTTAAAGATGTCCGAGGGGTTGCAATTCCTAGATCATCGGTATCAATATCCTCAAACTCTTCTTTAACAAAACGGTTATAACTTTTTCTTAGAACATCTTTTAAGTGTTGAACCGGGGTAAAACCTTCAGGAAGCGCCATAGTTTTTATTCCTTGTAAAATCTAAAAAATTATTAATAATTTATTTATTCCTTAATTATAAGTGTTTTGATAGTTTATAATAGTATTTAATAATTAATAAAAAAGACTCAATTATGACCACTCTCGTAACTTCCACAGACATCCCCACTAATATTAATACTGTAGAAAAACTAGTTTTATGGTGTGTTTTATTACTCCAAAAAAATAACCCTACAAAAGCAGTTTTAGAAATTGCCAACGGTACACCTGAAAAAGTAGCACAGGTCGCACTAATAAAAGCAGACGATGAGACAATTCGAGTGATATTAAGAGCAAGCATTGAGGTCGATCCTGCTTATGCAGAAGTTACGGGTAAATTTTGGGAAAAAGCAAGAGAATTAAGCAATACTGCTATTCCTGCTAGTTATAAAACTAATACTTAAATGGGTACTGCAGAAGAGGCTTTAAAAGTACTAAAAGGTATTCCTAGTAGTACTTCTGTCAATCCCTATCTAGTACCGAACAATACTGTTAGTAATTCAACTCAGATAAGACAAACAACGGGTATGGATTATTACAATAAGTATGCAACACAGGATATTAACCAGAACTTACTAGATAGACAAAAATTACAGGTTAAATTAACTAACACAGGGAAGATTACTCTTAATACAGCAACAAATAACAGTGTTACGGCTAACCAGTTAGACACGGTTAATTTTATTATCAAAAAACAAGCGAAGACTAATTTAACTAATGTGGCTCAATCTGTTGTTCCTATGATAGCCAACGCTGTTGCTACTTCTAATGTAAGCAGTTCTTACAGTAATCAAACTAATCAAAGTTACCTAACGCTTAAAAATAATCCTACAGTTAATAATGCTTTACCTTCTGCGTTACCTAATTTAAGAAACTATCAAAGGACAACAACCAGTAATGCAAACGCTAAAATACTTCTTAATAGACAACCTGTTGCAATGCCTAGAAAAGCCTTTACAGCGAAACCTTTACCCGTAGCACCTATTGTAAAAATAAATCCGTATCAAAACCCTAATAATTTACCGATCCAAGCTAGAGGAAACGTTAACGGCAATATTTCTTTATTAAATAAATTCTTTAGGTGTCCATGACAAGTAACTGTGGTTTGGTCGCTCAATTACAAAAAAATAATCTTAATCAAGGGAAGCCGTTACCTTTTGCCCCTGCTTTACAACCAATGAAGGTAGCAAGTACACCCTTGCCGTTGGCTAGACAATCGCTACAATTAGGGCTAAATAAAGGTTTCTTATCCTTAAATTTAGCTTTAGGTAATGCAAATACTGCAATACCTACCATCACGACAACATCATCAATTAACAATAGTTTAGGTTTAAGTCTAGGAGTAAGCTTAAATTTAGGTTTTAATAATAGTAATAATTTAAACATTCCGAATAATACTATTGGTAACTCAGGAAACCAACAGGTTAATGTAGCTAGTCAGCAAGGTAAAAAAAAGACAGTCAATTTTTATAATGTAGGTCAAAATACTAATAACTATACTGGTTTTAGTAACGGGATTTTTTACACAAACGGACAAAGTTACAGTACTTTAAATTTAACTAGCACTGCTTTTCAACAGATGCTCAATAATACCGTGTTAAATATTTTGTTTAACAACGTGCAGTTAATGAAATTACTTGTAGGCTCTGGTAATGTAGGAGGCACTTTTTACAGTCAATTTAGAATGCAAGTAACTCAAACCTTTGGAGTGGGGTGGACCCCTGCCACGTGGTTAGACATGGTTAGTACAGGTGGTCAAAGACCTTTAACAGTAGATTATATTAATTATTACACTGTAGCAAGTGCAACAGTCGCTTTGAGTGCCCCCCCCTTTGGGGATGATATGGCTTATATGTTTAATATTTACGGAGATGTTTTATTCCAAAAAAGTTTACCGTGGCATAAACCACACCAATTTTTACAATATGAGCAGTTTTGGGAATGGTCCCCTGTTTTATTAACGAACCCTACTCTTAGCGGTACTAACAACAATCAGATTACTTTAGGAAATCAAAATTTCACCCCACAACAAATAGTACAGGGTTTTACTCAGTCCTTAACCAGTAGCAGTAACAATAATCAAACCTTAATTAACACCTCTAGTAATTATCTTAGTAATCCTATAAATCCTACTGTTTCTTTTACTAACCATACGAACAGTACTAATTTTGCACCTGTTCCGATAACACCTAACCCTAATAATTATCCTATTCCTGTAACTCCTAATTATTTTCCTGTTCCTAGCAATAATCAAGGGATTAATTATCCTGTACAACAAGGTATAACTACACAATCTAGCAAAAAGAAAAAAACTTATTTTAGCTTTACTTCTTATACTGGTAGCGGTGCTATCGGTGGTAGCGGTGCTAGTCAATCTCAAAATACCCCTTTTGCCACATTACAATTAGTCCCACCATCACCAACCCCTAATTATAATCCTATTCCTAATTCGGTTAAGAAAAAAAAGCTTCTCTTAGTTATTAATCCCAACCCTGTTATTAACCCCGTTATTAACCCTGCTATTAACCCCGTTCCAATAATAACCACGACGACCCCTTTACCTATTGTCCCGAATAATAACCCGAATAATAACCCGAATAATAACCCGAATAATAACCCGAATAATAACCCGAAT
>CAZWLZ010000079.1:10132-12110 GCA_964634505.1 uncultured bacterium
AATACCCCTACTATTGTCCCTACACCGACACCGACACCGACAGCGATCGCTAATAATCCCACTACCACACCGACAAATACGACAAGCACAGTCCCCAATAATCCTATCCCTACACCGATAAATAATCCCACGACACCACCAAAAAATAATCCCACGACACCACCAAAAATTACACCCAATAACATCCCTCAACCTCAACCAATACCTATTAATACTATGGAAATTATCAACATTCCTTTTCCCTCACCTATAACCAACACCCCTATCCCTTTTCCCTCACCTACCACAACAGGGGGGATCGTCCCTTCACCCAACGTCCCCACAAGTACAATAGCTACAGCACCCAACCCTAATAATGTCATTCCTTTTCCTACACAAGGGAATCAAGTTAATTTAGATCCTAATGGTCAACCAATACCTAAGCCGGTGAATGTACCCGTTACTCAGGCAGGAAACCCTACGGCGTGCGAAACTATGTCCCGTTGTATGACTCCAGTTGTTAATAATGCCGTATCTCAAAATACTTCATCCTGTAGCTGGACATTGGATCGTGGTACTGTTATCGGTAATCAAGCAACCACTAATACAGTACTAACAACAATTAATACTGTTCAATTAGTAGGAATTCAAGGAACTATAACCAGTGTTGGAGCTTCTGTCACTGCAGGTTTTACCGCCTTAACTGCTGAGATAACAGCCTTAGGCGCTTCTGTAGCGACTCAATTTAGTGCTTTATCGGCTTCTGTTACTGCTGGTTTTACTGCGGCCGCACTTCAATTAACTAAATTTGCTACCTCAATTCACCTTGATAAGGTTCTTAATTTTCTGACTTTTATCTTATCGTTGCATAATGCTTTACAGTTAAGCAGATCCTTAGCGACTTCCATAGGTGAATTATTGAACAGTGTATTATCAAGATTTAATATTAAAGATGAAAACGGGGATAACTTGAATATTACGGATGTTATCGGTGACACCATCGAGAATACTTTTAAAGGAATTGTGGGGTTAGAGTTATATACTCAAGTAACAAGAGCATGGGCAAAAGGATCAGCTATATGGACAAGTACTTCAAATATACTTGATTTGACACGCAATATGATGGAAGGGGTACAGACCTTAGTTGAAATTGGCGCTCAAACTACTAATAAAATTGGTAATGCTCTTAAAAAGAGCGGTGTTATTCTTGAAGATAGTTTTGACTGGTTGGATGAAAAGATCAATGCTAGAACAGGTTGGTTTAAAAAATTTAAAGATTTTACACAGGGAATACAAGAGCCTGTTGATACAATGCTAGAAGTGAGCGAAACCATTGGAGAAATTGGGGAAAATTGGAATGAGTTAAAACAAGAAAAAGAAAATATCGAGACCACTATAGCAACCAATGTTGAAGATAAAAAGACAAAAGAAGACGACAACAAAACTATGTCAACGTCCCCTGTTATTCAAAATACTGATCTTGATAAACCAGATCCCTAAAATTGATTTTTTCTATCCTTTTTCTGTAAAAACGTATTGCAAGGATATTTTTTTGCTCCTATCTTGTAGTATTGACTAAGGGCAAAGTTGAAAGACGTGCTACAGCGACTCTAGCGAAGCTTTTAAGCCGGTAAAATTTGTAACACCTCATGGCAAACATATCGGTTTCCGACTCTATACCATGCTAGTTTTTTAGGATCTATTTTTTGGGTAAAAATAGCAAAATCATCGACTGATAATGTTCGCCATTTTCCACTTAATATATTTGGGTGAATCCCTAATCTTTCAGCTAATTGCTTAGGGAATAGATAAGTTATAGGTTTCTCATTGATGCTATCGGTTTCAATATCATTAGTGATATCGGTTTCAATATCATTAGTAATATCGGTTTCAATATCATTAGTAATATCGGTTTCAATATCATTGATGCTATCGGTTTCAATATCATTGATGCTATCGGTTTCAATATCATTAGTGATATCGGTTTCAATATCATTAG
>CAZWLZ010000080.1:0-12123 GCA_964634505.1 uncultured bacterium
CCCTCCCATGGCTTTGAGTAGCATTGCTGAAACTGATTTATTACAAGCTGTTAACTATGCTTTTAATTTTGGTCAAATAACTGCTCAAGAAGCTATCTCTATCGGTATTAATTGGATTTTAGCTCCTGTCGTTGATGTTAATAATAATCCTCTCAACCCTGTTATTAATGTTCGTTCATTTGGCGATCGCCAAGAAATTGTTAGTAAATTAATTACGGCTTTTATCAAAGGGACAAAATCTTTACCCGTATTAACTACAGCCAAACATTTTCCAGGCCATGGAGACACGATCATTGATTCTCATTTAGACTTACCTAAAATTACCCACACTTTAGAGAGATTAACCCAAATTGAATTACCTCCCTTCCAAGCCGCCATTGAGGCAGAAGTTGATACCATAATGACTGCCCATTTATTAATTGAGGCTATAGATAATAAGAATCCTGCTACCCTTTCTCATGCAATTTCGACCGAATTATTAAGAGAAAAATTAAAATTTAATGGCTTAATCGTTACCGATGCCTTAATTATGGGGGGAGTTGCTAACTATAGTAATCCCCAAGATATTTATATTCGGGCTATTGCAGCCGGTGCAGACATTTTATTAATGCCTTCTAATCCTATTTTGGCGATCAATTCAGTAGAAAAAGCAGTCAAAGAAGGACTGTTATCAGAAGAAAGAATTAATCAATCTTGTCAAAGAATTGCGATCGCCAAAGAAAAAATTAAAATTAATCATCCTTTCGATCCTCAAAATATTTTTACTAATATCGCCAAATCAACTTCTTTTCAACAAGTAGAAGAGATTTTAAGCAAAAGTATGAAAACAGGAGGCGACCTGCCCTTAAAAAAAGGTAAAGAAACAACAAATTTGATTGTCATCGATGACCTATTAGACTGTGATTTTTTAAATCGACAAAGTCCAGCCATAACTATTCCTGAAAGTTTTGGCTATGAAACAAAAATCATTGATCATCGTAACTTAACTTTAATCCAAGATGAAGATCGCCAGTTTATTGTACAGTTATTTGTTAGAGGTAATCCTTTTAGAGGTAAAGCTGGATTGCATCAAGAAACAGAAAAAATTTATCGTTATTGCCTAGAAAATAAATTGATTGTAGGATTAATTATTTATGGTAGTCCTTATGTCTTAGATTGGTTTAAACCTTTTCTTAAAGGGATAAAATGGATATTTTCCTACGGACAAATGCCTCAATCTCAAACTATAGCTTGTCAAAAATTATTGAATATGTCAAGAAATGATAACTTAACAGATGGCAAAAACTCTTAATGATTTGTAATAAAACCTAGACATAATATGGTGTGGGGCATAAAAAAAATAAGTAAAAATGTAATCTACGATACAGACAATATATCTTTACTATTAACCAAAGTTTGTTTATAGTAGAGATATATCTCATTAAATAAAAACTTATGGAGTTACTATGAGTACACAAATATTAGAGCCTAAAATAGAATATTCAATCGATATGATTCGAGATGAAGTGCGGCACTTAGTAGATAAAGGAAATGTCACACGTCAACAACCTATTTATGTTTTATGTCAATTTATTCCTCCTCGGGAATGGTTATGTGTGGAATGCGAATTAGAAAGATGTGATTACTTTTTAAGAGATCAAATTGGAGATTTGATTGCCTCTGAATGTTGGGATAATGATTAATATAAATTTTGAAATGTTTTTGGTGGCTTGAGTTAAGGAGTTGTGAAAGAAAATTTAGCTCAACTCAAGTCATATTTAGATGATCACTTCTTTAGCAATAAGCCCTTCATAGCTTATGATAGTGAGTAGAGTTACAACGTGGCGATCGCTAAGCAACCCTTCTTCATAGAAATTTTTGGTTCTTAATCTAACTTGCTGATTGATTTGACAGTAGGCATAAGTTTTTAATGATCAAAATAAGTATTCAAAAAAGTGTTCGCTGTCATAATCGGAATATTTTGATATTTAACTAAAGTGAGTAAATCTTGATCTCCAGTAATAATTACATCAGCATTAGAGGCGATCGCCGTTGCTAAAATGATATTATCATCGGGATCACGCAGTTGAGGAACATTAATCTCAGTAATAGGATAGAAAATTACTGATTCTCGCACAAGACTAATTACAGAATGTAACTCTAAATTTAAAGCTTTTAATTTTGGTTTTAGTTTTCTTTTATTAAATGTGTTTTCTAATTCCCTTAATAATTTCTCAGACATAGCAATAGTTATTAATTGATATTGTTGTAAATCAAGAATTTTCTCAGGAATGCCACCCCAAATAATAGCTGATACCCAAATATTTGTATCTAAAACCACTCTCATTTCTTCATCTGGTTACGCACTTCCCGTACAATTTCGCAAATTTCTTCTGTCGTCATTTCCTCCATTTCTTCTGCTATTTCCGCTCTTTTTTTCTTTAATTCATTCCACGTTAATTTAGGGACTTTTTTAAAAGAAATTAGATCGGAATTGATACTAACTGAATATTGCTCACCTTCGGTGAAAATCTGAGAAATTTCTGAGGGGAGTTCTAATTTTCCTTCGGGAGTGAAATTAATAGTAATCGTTGTTTGCATAATTTTTACCTTAATAATATAGTGATTTTATTATAACTTCTCGTAATTCAAAAGACATTGGAGATCGCCAAATAAAAAATCACCTCGTTGGTAGTAAGCCCTTAAGGGCTTATTATGGCTAAAGCCATTACTACAAACCAAAAGGCGATCGCCATTTGAAACCTGATAATTAAACTAGTGTTAATACTTGAGCATATTCTTGTTGATGAATTTGCCAAGCATTACAAACATCAACTTTTTGCTGTAAATTTAACCATAATTTATGACCATTACCTAATGCTTTTCCAATTCTAATAGCTAAATCAACCTTAATTGGTTGTTTTCCTTGAATAATATCATTAACGATGTGATGAGATACTCCTAAAATATTAGCAAAGTGTGTCGGTGTAATTTCTAAATCCTCTAAAATATCTGCGATAACTTCGCCGGGAGAGACGGGTTTTTCAGATCTATCTTGGGTGATATTTTGCCATTCTTGTCTCATATTTAAAACTCCTAGTAATTACATACTCTATTATTTTTCTGATTCTAATCTAATTTGACTTTTCTCTAAATCGATTAGCTTATTTTCAAAACTGATTAATTTGTTGTCTATTTTTCTTGATTTATCAAAATTTGACTAACATTATCTGCCAATCGATCAAGTTTTTGATTGAATTGGGTGCTATCGTTTTCTGTGATTGGATTCATATTAACATTTTGTAATCTTAATGTTTATTGTTAATTCTTCACTCATCATAATGAATTTAAGAAAATAGTTTTAAGGAGGATGTTCTCCCATTCTATAGAGAATAAGTCTTAGATTAACTAAACCTTCTCGATTTAATCGTAAAACTTCAACTGTAGCTCTTCCTCTGGGTGTTAAACCAATAATTAAAGTATAATCTTGATTCCAATTAAAATGTTCTTGCCAATTTTGTTGTCGTGGATTATAAAGAGAAACAATTGCGCCACTAACAGCATCTTTCCCTTCAGTTTTGTTGTATTTATGATTATTACATCCTTGACAAGATAGGGCTAAATTATCAAAATTATTATTACCTCCTTTACTTAAGGGTTTTATATGCTCAACGGAAAAACTATGGGTAGCAAATTTTTCTTGAGAATAACAATATTCACAGCAATTTTTGGCGCTTAATTTAACTTGTTGTTTGATTTGAGAGGTAAGTTTATTCTCAATCATTATTAATTGGTTTTATTCCCATTTCTATTATTAAATTGGTTAGAGACACTTGACGTATTTGAGCTAATTGTGTTAAATATTCTAGTCGTTGAGCTTGATATTTTTCCACTTGATCAGTTAACTCTAGGAGTTGGTCATATTCAAATTCTGTTAAAGTTTCTTGATGTCGTTTTTCTATTAATATTTGATATTCTTGTTCTAATTCTCTAGGTAAATTTTGATTAATTTTCAGCAATAATTCAGATTCTTGTTTAGATAAATTAGGGGCTTTTTTTTTTGCTTTAAATTGGAGGATTTCCTCAATAAAGTGATCTAATTCTGGTTTACTTAATTGTTGAACAGCTTGGAGTAAATCTAAAGCTGATATTTTAGCTTCAATTTTGACAGTAGGCATAAGTTTTATCAGTTACTAAATGCTTTTATTATAATATTTCTGATTGTTTAAGTTATTAGATAAAAAAATGATCGCCAAAAAATAAGTTGGGCTTTGGCGATCGCCAGATTAATTACAATTTAACTATTTCTTTTAATAAATTTTCAGACAAACTGTGGCTAGAAAAATCTGGCGTTGCTTAATTTAGGTATGATTTATGTCTATTCTTTATAACCTGAAACAGGTATCTTGCCTGTAATCAATTTATTCAAATTCACCAATCCCTTATCCCCCCGTAATTTCTTTAATATCTTTACCCTCCAAAATCGTATTTTTAAGAATCGTTCCATTTATATTTGTTCCCTCAAGATTCGCCCCTTTAAGATTCGCCCCTTCGAGATTCGCCCCCCCCAGATGGGCATACTGAAGATTTGCCCCCTCAAAATTTGCCCTTTTAAGATTAGTTGCCCAAAGACGAGCTCCCTGAAGAATAGCATTCTGAAGATTTGTCGCCTCAAGATTTGCCCACTTAAGATTAGTTCTCTCAAGATTCGCCCCTTTAAGATTCGCCCCTTTAAGATTCGCCCCTCCCAGATTCGCCCCTTTAAGATTCGCCACCTCAAGAATAGCATTCTGAAGAATAGCATCCTGAAGATTAGCTCCCCTAAGATTAGCCACAGCAAGATTCGCCTCCCAAAGATTAGCTCCCCAAAAATTAACTCCCACAAGATTAGCTCCCACAAGATTAGCTCCCGCAAGATTAGTTCCCAAAAGATTTGCCCTGTAAAAATCACGAACAATTAAATCGCATTGATGCAAATCTAAATAACTTAAACAATCAGTAATTAACAAAGGTTCAAAATCTTGTTTCTGTCCAATTAAACGACTTATCCACTCACCGAAATTAGTAGAAGATTTCCAATCAATTACTGATAGTTCTAATTCTTCCCTTTTTTTACCCTCATTAATAACTCTTGCACAGGCATTTAAAACAATTAATAAAGCTGATTCCGCATTTTTGCTATATTCCAGCATCTCTTTAAAACTTGTCAAATTCAAGGCTTCCATGGGCATTCCTTTTACCATCACATATTCAATTAATTTACATAATTGTTTCTGCCATGATTTCACGTCGTCTAAATTTTCTAATTTCATTTGGTGACAAATAAAAGAAAAAATATCCAAATCTAAAGGAGAAACCGCCGTTAATTTTGCCCAATCAATTAAGGCTTGTTCATAACTTTTCTTACTCAATTCTAATTCCTTATGAATCGTTTTTAAGCCTGTAACAATGCGAATAGCAGTGAGATATTCTCCAAAACTTTTATGACTAAATTCAAAAGTTTTATCTTTATCTTTTTCGGGCAAATCATTACCTTGTCGAAAATAAAACGCCCATAATAAGTTATTAATACTACTTTGAGGTTTTTCTGTTTCACTACTTTCTAAACTTTTAGTAAATTTAGTTAATAAGGGTTGTAAATTATTATTTTCAAAGTGATTTTCTATTTGTTCAATCGTTGTAGTGCGTCGGTTACCATGCCAACAAGTAATGGCAATTTCCATTAAAATACGCTGAAATTCCTCAAATTTAATGCCTTTAATAACCTTATGTTGGCGATTTTTTCCTTCATAACTTCTCTCATAAACTCTGGTTAATAAATCCCCATAAATTTGATTAATATTGGTGTTTTCATCAAATTTAATATCTCCTTTTTCATAACTTAATACCACTAAATAATTAAGCAGTGGTTGGCTAGTAATATCAATTAAATTATCTCTGTTTAATTCTGACGGTAAACCCGTATAATTTTTACCTTTTGCTTGGGCGTATTTTTGCCACCATAATTGTCTTTGATCTTCTTTTAATAATTTATTAAGATCAATGTATTCATGTTCTCTTTGTTCTTTTTCCGTGAGAAAATAAGGCAATAAATAAAGTAATTGTTCTGTGTAATCATCAAATAATCTAGCACCATTAGCTTGAATAACTACTTCTCTCCCTAAAATTACCACTTGTAAACGAGTTTTATCTTGATTAAAATTATCAACTAACCTTTTAACTTCATCTACAAAATTTTTCGCTGTTTTTTCTCCAATTTTTCCTTGTTTTTCCAACTCATCTAAACCATCAAAAATTAGCAATAAATTTAACTCTTGATTTGTTTTTTCAAGGGGATTTTCACTAAAAAAACCAGGATAAATTAGAAATTCTTGAACAGAATTAATTACATCATCTTTGAAACTAAAACGATGTAAAGGAATAAATAAGACATTTTTATTTTTTTTTGCTTGTGTTGCTGCCCACATTTTACCAAAAGAAGATTTACCGCTACCCGGTGTACCTGTTATCATGCGAATAGCATCATCTTTATCCGCTTTTTTTACCCATTTATTTAACTCATCGGTTGGATTAACTACAATTCTCAGAGGTTTTTCTTGATGAGAATCATCATTATTAACATTATTTTTTTGATTTAATTTGTGTTCATAAAATGCTCTTAATTCAATATAAATTTGTTTTAAACTAAAAACTTCTTGAAAAACTGATTCTTGTATTTGTTTTAGTAAATAAGCTCGATAATAAGCCCATTCTCGTTGTTTTTCTACTGCTTGAGTAAAAGGATTATCTAATTGATTGAGAATAACTTTATATTTATCTTGATTCTTTTCCCACTCGGTAAATAAAGCATTTGCAAAATATTGAGGCAGACGATTACTAAGACTTTCAGCCTCATTTTCGTTAAGCTTTACAGTTTTTAACCATTCGTAAAAAACCTGTTGAAAATCTTTTAAAAAGGGGAAATTTTCAGGGTGACTAAAAAACTTTTCATCAATAACTAAGTCATATTTGGCTAAAGAATCAGTTATTTTTTTTGTTAATTCTTTGCTGTTAGTAGGTTGTGTATTAAAAATATCACTATTGTTCACTAATTCTTGAATGGCATTAGTAAGACTTGTAATAATTAATAAACCTGCCATGTCTTCTGGTGAATTTGTTTTGAATCCAAAAGCATTAATTAAATCAACAAAATCTTTACCAAAAGCTGCCCAATTTCCTGTAAAAAAATCAATACTACCTTTGGCTACAGTTTGAGCTAATTTATTAACATCAACTTTAATTGCTTGTTTATGAAGTGGAGTAGGCGTTGTAACTTCAATTCCTGTTTGTTTTGGCGTTATTTCTTCTGAAGACATTTTTTTTTACTTTAAAATATTTTTTAAAATTCGATGGAAAATAGGCATTTTGTCTGTAATCAATATATCAAAATAATTCTACCTGTAATTAACTTATTAAATTTTATTAAGAAAATATAGGCTAGAAGTTTTTTTCATACTATAAAATACAGGCAAAAAGCCTATCCCACCCATAGCAAAAATTTGACCAATAACATTAAGATTCTTTTACAAATCAATTATTTTTCATTCTTGTGTTGCAGATTAAATTACGTTGGCGATCTTGTAGGTTGGGTTGAGCCACGAAACCCAACAAAGGTAATGGTAATTTTGTTGATGTATTTACAATCAAGTCAAAACATTAGCTATTCAGAAATTCGATTTTCTAATTCTTGAATACAAATTTCTACTTGAGTTTTTAAGTCGGGTAATTTATCTCGATTGTGTATAATATTCCAGACAGTTTCTAAATCAATTGCCCAATAATGATGAGCGAGAATATTTCTAAAGTCTGTAATATCTCGCCAAGGTACGGCAGGATACTGATTTTTTAATTCATCAGGAAGTTTATTAGTTGCCTCTCCGATAATTTCTAATTCACGGAAAACAGCCATTTGTACTGTTCGATTCGTTAAAAAACTTGCTTTACCGTGTTGAATATGGATGGCGATCGCCTCAATAGATTCTTTAATGTGATAAAGAAAGAATAGGGCGGATTTAGGTTTCTTATTCATAGGGGAATTGCCGATGATAAAATTTCCTGTTTAATGCTATGGTGTAGTGCTGTACTATGGACAATATCAACATCACAGTTTAACAATTCTTGTAATGCTCTTCGTAAGCGAATGACATCGAATAAATCTTGTTCGGGATTAGCATCAATCAGAAAATCAATATCACTATTTTCCGTGTTTTCACCTTTAGCAACTGAACCAAATACTCTAATATTACTAGAGTGATATTGTTCAGCTAATTTGATAATAACAGAGCGATATTGTTTTAATTGCTGTAAGTTCATAGAATTAACTTTTAGTCTGTAATTATAGAAAATTCTTAAAATAAATTTCAAAAGGGTTTTATTGGTAGCAACTTGAGTTAAAACCTCATGCCTACTTCTTAGTGATTAAATTACGTTGGCGATCGCCAAAAACATTATTATTTAATGATGGTTGAAGAGGCAAATATGACCAATGATTAGTTAAATTTTGAACCAAAATATCTTGTTGAAAACGCATTTTATCTAAATTATTGCCATAATTAAGAATAGTAAAACAAACATTTCCTCTTTCTTGGGTAGGAATTACACCCGCTAAAGCACTTACTACAGCTAAAGTTCCAGTTTTGACGGGTAAACCTTGAGGAATTTTTCGATCTTTAATTGTACCTTGATCGCCAAAATTGCTAATAGGAAATAAGTCAGATATTTTAATATTTGTTGTTTGTAATTGATTGTCTAATGTGATTAATATTTTACAAACTGCATGAGGTGAAATGCGATTATCAACTCCTAAACCAGAGGTATTAATTAATTTAATTTCCGAAGGTGAAACATTAGCTAAATTGGTAATAATTTCGGTTACTTTTGCACCGCCTCCTATTTTTTGCCCTAATTTTTCAGCAATTTCATTATTACTATACACATTCATTAATCTTAAAATTTCTGCCATTGGTAGCGATTGATGAGTTAACAATAATTCGGCTTGAGATGGCATTTTTGATTCTAATTTAATGTTACCAGTGATGGTAATTTGAGGACGAGGAGGTAAGGGTGTTAATGTTTGATATTGTTTTTCTATATTTGGTATCCATTGCTTAGAATTTAAGGCTTCTAGGAAGGTTTCACCTGATCGAAGAGGATCGTTATTGAAATTCATCATAAAGTCCCCTACAATGATTAAATTGCCCTTTATTTGTTTAATTCCTAGTTCATTTAAACTATTCCCCATGGCGATCGCCTCTTCCCATACCAAAACAGGATCTCCTTGAGACTCTATAATTAAATCACCATTTAAAATACCATTATTAATAATTCCAGTACTATAAAAATTGGTAGTAAATTGATGATTTAAACCCCATGTATGAATAGAGGCAAGGGTTGTGGCAATTTTAGTTAAAGAGGCAGCCGAAGCTGGAATATCTCCTCGATGTTGCCCTAAAGTTGCCCACTGGGATTGAATCCAAACCCCTTGTTGACTAGGAATATAACCATTTTTACTTAAATCTTGTAAATAATTATCTACAATATTTTCTACCGTGCTATCCCCTTGAGTTGGTAAGGCAAAAATTTTCGCTTCATGCCAATTAATTAACGGTAACTCCTTTATCACCGTTGGTTGAGGATTGAATAAATTAAATAAAAGTGCAAATATTCCTACCCTAATCATTTTTTATCAATTAAAAATTAACTATTAACTATAATCAGTTTTTATTTTGCTAATTTATTGGCGATCAGCTTCGCTGGCACTTCGTGATCGCCAATTCCCAAGTATCTTTAATCTCATTCAAAGAAATATTAATAAGATGCTCTTTATTTTCACGAGAAATAGATAAATAATTTTGTTTAACTACTCCTACTTGATGCCAATTCTCTGACAAATTTTGAGTTAAAAAAGACTCAAATTTTACTTGATTTTCACTAGAAACAGAAACGATAATTAAACTGGCTATTTCTCCAAATAACGAATTATCAAAACGAGTATCAATATTAGGTAAAACAACCTCACAACCTAAATTATTACCAAAACAACACTCAGCTAAAGCCACCGTTACTCCCCCCTCACTACAATCATGGGCTGAATTAATTAATCCCTCTCTAATACCCTCACGACAAACTGCTTGTACTTTTTTTTCTAACTCCATATCTAAAAAAGGAGGCTTCCCAGCAACGATATTATGAATAGTAGCCAAATATTCAGATGCACCCAAACTAGGATTAAAATCACCCAATAAATAAATTAAATCCCCTTCTTTTTGCCAACTTTGTCCACAAACTTTAGTAATATCAGGAATTAATCCCACCATACCGATAACAGGAGTAGGATAAATAGGCTGAGGATTACCTTCACTATCAATAGTTTCATTATAGAGAGAAACATTCCCACCAGTAACAGGAGTTTCAAAACTTTCACAAGCATCGGCAATACCCTTACAAGCATAATACAATTGCCAATAACCGATAGCTTTTTCTGGACTTCCAAAATTAAGATTATCCGTCACGGCAATAGGTTTTGCCCCTACACAGCTTAGGTTTCGAGCAGCTTCTGCTACCGCTAATTTTGCCCCTTCATAAGGAGATAAATAAACATAACGAGAGTTACAATCAGTGGTGGCTGCTAACCCAGTTTTGGCTAAAGCTGGATTTTGATTTAATTCTCGTATTCTAATGATAGCGGCATCAGCCCCCCCCGGCATAATTACCGTATTATTTTGAACTTGATGATCATATTGTTGATAAATCCATTTTTTGGAAGCAATACTACAATTATTGAGCAATTTTAATAAAATTTGATTCCAATTGACCAATTTTTCCACCACTGTTTCTTGATCATTTTCAGCAGTTATCTTATTAATAATAGGGATTTTGATTCCATTAGTATAAAATTCGGGCAAAGAAGACTCATGCCATAATCCTGTTTGATTAATATACTCAGGCGGTTTTTGTAAAAGTTCATGATGATAAATGGGAGTATTATCAGTTAAAGCTGACGCTGGTATTTCGGCTGCTATTTTATTTTGATGTAAAATACGAACAATTTTTTCTTGTATCACAACCCCCGCTACTACCGCTTGAAGTCCCCATCGCTTAAAAATTGAGATTAATTCATTTTCTCTGCCCTTTAGGGCGACAAAAAGCATTCTCTCTTGAGATTCTGACAGTAAATACTCATAGGCACTCATCCCTGTTTCTCTAGCGGGTATTTTATCTAAATCTAATTCAATCCCAACCCCTCCTTTGGCGGCCATTTCTGAAGTTGAACAAGTTATTCCTGCTGCTCCCATATCTTGGGCAGCCACTACTGCCCCCGTTTTAAATGCTTCCAAACACGCTTCAATTAAGGATTTTTCTAAAAAAGGATCACCTACTTGCACTGCTGGGCGATCGCCAATAGATTCTTCCGTTAATTCTGCACTAGCAAAACTCGCCCCTCCCATGCCATCTCTTCCTGTAGTCGATCCAACGTATAAAACTGGATTGCCTACCCCTGTTGCCCCCGATTTGACGATTTCCTGCGTTTCCATTAACCCTATCGCCATGGCATTAACTAAAGGATTACCTTTATAAGCAGAATCAAAATAAATTTCGCCCCCAACGGTAGGCACACCGACACAATTACCATAATGAGAAATTCCTTCAACTACCCCTTGAAAAATTCTTTTGGTGTGGGGATTATCTAACTTGCCAAAACGTAGAGAATTTAAAATGGCGATCGGTCTTGCACCCATAGTAAAAATATCTCGCAAAATGCCTCCAACTCCCGTTGCTGCCCCTTGAAAAGGTTCGATGGCACTAGGATGATTATGAGATTCAATTTTAAAAGCAATCCTTAAACCATCACCAAAATCCACCACTCCTGCATTTTCGCCAGGACCTACTAAAATACGATCGCCAGTGGTAGGAAATTGAGATAAAAGAGGCTTAGAATTCTTGTAACAACAATGTTCTGACCACATTACCCCAAACATCCCTAATTCCGCTTTGTTCGGGTGTCGTCCTAATCTTTTGACAATTTCTTCATATACACTGGAAGTCAAGCCATCTGAGGCTATTTCTTGGGGAGAAAATGGTGCAGACATTTTTAAATTTATTATT
>CAZWLZ010000081.1:0-12115 GCA_964634505.1 uncultured bacterium
CCGCCGACATCGATCTCAACGGAAAAACGGTGCTGATTACCGGCGGGGCGGGCTTCATCGGCTCGAACCTGGCACTACATATCGAGCAGCAGTACCCGGACTGCCGGGTCGTGGTCTTTGACGCCTTCGTGCTTGGCCATTTCCAGAACTTGCGAGGATTCCGCGGCGAGTGCGTGGCCGGCGATATCGCGGTCGCTGATGATTGGCAAAGCCTGGCCTCCTATCGCTTTGACGCTATTTTTCACCAACGGAAACAAGAAGCAGATGAATTTTATCAAGCAGTTACTCCCTTTGATTCATTACCAGAAGAAATGCGAAATGTCCAGCGACAAGCCTTTGCAGGAATGTTATGGTCGAAGCAAGTTTATCACTACATTGTTCGAGATTGGTTAAATGGAGATCCAGCCAGTCCAAAGCCGCCAGAAGCTCGTAAACAGGCTAGAAATCATGAGTGGACTCATTTATATAATGAAGATATTATTTCCATGCCCGATAAGTGGGAATATCCTTGGTTTGCAGCATGGGATTTAGCTTTTCATACTATTCCTATTGCTTTAATTGATCCCGATTTTGCCAAGAAGCAATTATATTTGTTTACCAGAGAATGGTTCATGCACCCTAATGGACAAATGCCTGCTTATGAGTGGAGTTTTGGGGATGTAAATCCCCCCGTTCATGCTTGGGCAGCATTACGAGTATATCAGATAGAAGCAAAAATGTATGGGAAAACCGATGTTGTATTTCTCGAACAAGTTTTTCAAAAATTAACCCTTTATTTTACATGGTGGGTTAATCGTAAAGATTTGGAAGGTAATAATTTATTTGGCGGAGGTTTTTTAGGATTAGATAATATTGGGGTTTTTGATCGTAGTAATCTAAACATTGATGGTGCAAGTATTGAACAATCAGATGGAACAAGCTGGATGGGAATGTTTTGTTTAAATTTGTTAAAAATATCCACAGAATTAGCCAGAGTTTCTCCAACACCAGCTATTTATGATGACATGGCTTCTAAGTTTTTTCAACATTTCCTGCTAATTGCTGAAGCCTTGAATAAAATTGGGGGTGAAGATGTCAATATTTGGGATGAAGAAGATCAGTTTTACTATGATATTTTGAAAATTCCAGCTAACGTTTTACCGAATGGAAATGATCCTTTTTCTTTCACTATGAAAATTCGGTCAATGGTGGGGTTAATTCCCCTATTTGCTATTGAGGCGATTGATCAAGAAACCTTAGATAGTTATTTAAAATTAGATTTCAAAAAACGATTCGATTGGTTTGTCAATAACCGAAAAAATTTGGTCGAAAATGAAAATATTTCTATTCAAAAAACAAGTAGTACCATGATGGAAGGGGTTCGTTTATCCCTAATTAATCAACAAAAACTTCGTTCCATTTTGAAAAGAATGCTAGATGAGAATGAGTTTTTTAGTCCTCATGGAATTCGTGCGCTTTCCAAAAGTTATGAACATCCTCATCCTTATGAATTACCATTTCCAATTCGACAAAACAATCGAGAAATCATAAGACCACAAGTAGCTTACGAACCAGCCGAATCAAGCACAGGATTATTTGGAGGTAATTCTAATTGGCGTGGTCCTATTTGGTTTCCCGTAAATTATCTTATTATTGAATCTCTGCAAAAATATCACCGTTATTTAGGGGATGATTTTCAAGTGGAGTGTCCTACTGGTTCAGGTAATATGATGACTCTTTGGGAAGTGGCGACAGAAATTTCTCGACGATTAATCAACATTTTCTTACCGGTTGAAGATGGTAATCGTCCTGTTTATGGTGGAAATCAAACCTTTCAAACCAATCCTGATTGGAAAGATTATCTTCTTTTTTATGAGTATTTTCATGGGGACATTGGGGCTGGAATTGGTGCATCTCATCAAACAGGTTGGACGGGAGTTGTGGCTAAGTTGATTCAACAATATGTCGAATATACTCTTGAAAGCAAAAAACCCTGAATTCTGGCTCGATAACCGACTATCTACGCTCTATCTGGAGTCTATTTTTCCTTAATTTTTCAAAGCTAATACTTCCATTTCTATTGATTCTTTTTTATGAGAGCATCCAACTTTTATAGTAAGTAACAATACTCAATTAAATAAAGTAGAGTGTAATTATGAGAAAGGCAAATCTAGTTTTGAGACAATCACGCGACCAACTAGATTACAACAAAAGGCATTAGATTTAGTTGGGGTTTCCTTAATTTGTATCCAGTAAAAGAGATACCTTAGTAATTCCCAAACTTGATACAGCATAAGTTTTCATTTTTGTCAAAGGGAGAAGTTCAGTTAGAAAAGATACCAAATGGATTCTATAATATTGTGGTACAAGTATCCTGTCTTTAAAGGTTTTGTTGGGGCTCATTTTTTTCAACCCAACCTACAATGATTTATGATTATTTTTGAGATTGAGAATCAGCGTAAATACCTCTTTGTAATTCCTCAACTTTTAATAAAATTAAATACTCATAAAAGGCTTGTAAAGTACACCAAGCAAAACCAGCTTTCCCATCTAAAATACCTCTTAAAATAAAATACATATAAAACCAACGAGAAAGGGGGCGAAAAGGTAATCTTAAGGATAAATCTTTTAAAGCTCGTCTGCGGATAACTTCCGTTTCTCCCAAAAATAAATTATGCCAATTAACTTTACCCTTTTGAATTTGGCGTAAAGTTTCGGCCGCCTCATCACTAGAATAACGATTATGTTTTTCTAACCATCGACTCAAACCCTTACTACAAGTAAAATGAGGATAAGCATTTACTAAATAACCACTTTCCCCTTTACATACCTCTCTTTCTGTGTGGCCATAATCAATAAAAGAAACTTCACCCTTTTTAAATAAACGCATTTGATGACGAGGATATTGGGTACTATATTTTATCCATTTTCCCATAAACATCATTTTTTCGGCGGCATAATAACTTTTAAATTTTTCTTCTTTAACAACCGTAGAAATTTCCATAAACAATTCGGGAGTTAATCTCTCATCCGCTTCTAATAAATATACCCAATCATATTTAGTATCGATATTTTCTAACATCCAATTGCGTTGTTTTCCATGAGTCTCAAATTTATGTTCAAAAATGCGAATAGGATATTGGGAAGCGATTTCAACAGTTTTATCCGTGCTACAAGAATCAATTAGAATAATATCATCACATTCTAAGGCTGATTCTATACAAGCCGCTATATCAACTTCCTCGTTATAAGTGAGTATATAAACAGAAAACATTTATTATATCAAAGAGAATTATAAATTTTAATTTAACTTTTTGTAATTATATGGCTTTATTTCCTAATTATGAGTTTTTTCTCAAAGATTTTAAAATCAAGTTAAAATCAACTTAAGACATGGCTAATTTTGAGCAATAAAGATTTTACTATTAAATATGGAATGGCAAGAATATTCTGGAAATTGGGTTTTACTTCCGCCTCAACCTGTGGCGGTGATTCATTTTTTAGGGGGTGCTTTTTTTGCTAGTGCGCCTCATGTAACTTATCGTTTTTTATTAGAAGAATTAGGCAAAAAAGGTTATCTTATTATTGCTACTCCTTTTGTTAATAATACTTTTGACCACAAGGCGATCGCCATCAGTGTTTTAAATAGATTTGAAAGAATTTTAGACAGATTAAGATATACGGGCAAAATTGATTTAGGATACTTTCCTATTTATGGCATAGGTCATAGTTTAGGATGTAAATTACATTTACTAATAGGTAGTCTTTTAAATGTCAAAAGAGAAGGCAATATTTTAATTTCTTTTAATAATTATCCTCTCAAACAATCGATACCATTTTTTGAACAAACTATTACTCCACTATTAGGCAATCTTAAAAATAATTGGCAACTTCTTGATACAAATTTAGACTTAGAATTTACTCCTTCTCCAGAAGAAACTAAAATAATTATTGAAGAAGATTATCAAATTAAACGTAATTTATTAATTAAATTTAAGAATGATGATATTGATCAAACCTTAACTTTAAATCCTATTCTCAAAAATAGATTTGCTCATCTTACTTCTATCTTATACCTACAAGGGAATCATTTAACACCTTTAGGGCAAGAAATTATTTGGCAAACCAAAGAAAGAGAAACGGGAGACTTCTTTTACCCTTTAGATTTAGTTGGAAATTGGTTAAAACAATCTTTAATAACTGATTTGTCAAAACTTAGTCAAGAAATTTTACGCTGGTTAAATCCACTGCAAAAATAAATTGCTAACAGCAAGTAATAATCGTCTTCTCTCATCATTAAAGCGTCTGCGGATATAACTAATTTTGCCCCCAAAATCCTATAGGATGATGGAATATTCCTCTATGCCTTATTACTTACTGTATTCTCTCCAACTACTAATCAAATTTGATTGAAACTCAAGGACAATAACATTATTACGGCAATGAGATTGTTTTTTGACATAATTAAAATCTTGCCATGTCCACTCAATAAAACCTAGATTTTGATCAAAAATCAAAGCATTAATATCTATTTTTATAAATTCTAATTCAGAAAAATAATTTTCCGTAATAGCCATTATTTCTGACTTAAATATTTTATCATTGTTACTCAAAATAAGATAAGCATCATCAGTAAAACAGTTAACAAAATTCAATACATCTTTTTCTCTACAAGCCTTAATCGCTTTTTCAATTGTTAATTTAATCGGTAAGTTACACATTTAATTGCTATTGTTAAGATTTTAAAACAAATCAAGTATAACAATTATTAACAGTAATTGATCCTTTTAAAGTCTTGTAATCAAAGACTTACATACTTTCTTACCCTTTAATTATTAACATCCTAATCAAACAAATATTAAGAAATGTAACAAAATTGCCATTAAAACAGATTAACCTCTTGACAGTTGATAATAAGTTTAGGTATAAATAGAGTTATGGATTAAGGTAAAAAAACAGACTAATATGCAAGACAGGCAAAAAGTCACTATTTACCTTCCGTCAGGGTTACACCGTCAATTAAAAGTAAAAGCCGCTATTGATTCAGACTCTATGTCTGCATTAGTAGAAAAAGCTATTAGCTTTTTTTTAAAACACCCTGAAGCAGTGGAAGAAATAGAAGCAAGTTACGGAAAAACTCATCAAGTCCATGTTTGCCCTGAATGTAGTGCCGCTACTATCATTAGGGATGGTGAGATGGTATCACTAAAAAATCAACCTAGTGTCATTGATGAAGAGTTTCCGTTGATAGGGGAGACAATTTCCAAAGAAATACAGGTTTCTAATGATCAAGAAGAGTTAGTACCTTGTTAATCCTTTGGCGATCGCCAGAAATAAAAATCCAAAAAGTCTAAAACTAATATAAGAGGTCGATGAAATGAAAGAAGAGCTAAATATATTGATTCAAGCTCAATATCCTTTGATTTATTTGATAACTTCCGAAGAAGAAAGATCAGAAGAAGCCATTTTAGGAATGGCTCAAATTAAAGGGAGTAAAGAACAAAGACAAATCTTTATTTGGACAGAGACTCGTGGGATTATAGAGTATGGTAATCAAAATCGCCAAATGGTTCAACATAATCTTACATCTCCTCAAGCGGCTATTGAATGGGTAATCAGACAAAAAGAATCGGGTATTTATATTTTTAAAGACTTACATCCTTTTTTCAATTCTCCTTCAGTAACAAGATGGCTGAGAGATGCGATCGCTTCCTTTAAAGGGACGAATAAGATTATAATTTTAATGTCGCCATATTTACAAATTCCTTTAGAATTAGAAAAAGACATCGTAGTTTTAGATTTTCCTTTGCCAAAACTTGAGGAATTAGATCAAGTGTTGAGTCAAGAATTGAAAAAAACTAGAAGTAAATCTATTAAACCAGAAGGAAGAGAAAAACTACTCAGGGCAACCTTAGGATTGACTAGAGATGAGGCAGAAAAAGTTTATCGCAAAGCGAGAGTTAAAGCTGGTCATTTGACCGAAGAAGAAGTTGAAATTGTTTTATCAGAGAAAAAACAACTAATTCGTCGCAATGGCATTTTAGATTACATCGAAGAAGATGAAACTATAGATGCGGTAGGGGGATTAGATGAATTAAAACACTGGTTAAAACAACGTTCAGACGCTTTTTCAGCTAAGGCAAGAGGTTATGGTTTACCTCAACCTAAAGGAATGTTAATTTTAGGAGTACCAGGTTGTGGGAAGTCTTTGATTGCTAAAACTACATCTCGTTTATGGGGCTTACCTTTGTTACGTCTTGATATGGGTAGAGTTTATGATGGTTCCATGGTAGGTAAATCAGAAGCCAATTTGCGTAATGCTTTAAAAACGGCTGAGTCTATCTCTCCTGTGATTTTGTTCATTGATGAGTTAGATAAGGCTTTTGGGGGTAGTGCGGGCTCTGGAGATTCTGATGGTGGCACATCAAGTCGCATTTTTGCATCATTTTTAACTTGGATGCAAGAAAAAGAATCTCCTGTTTTTGTAATGGCAACAGCGAATCGGGTAGAGAAACTACCAGGGGAATTTTTAAGAAAAGGAAGATTTGACGAAATATTTTTTGTCGATTTACCAAGTACCACTGAAAGAGAAGCTATTTTCAAAATTCATCTTAGCAAAAAACGCTCCGATATTAGTCGGTTTAACTTAAATGAATTAGCTAAGACATCTGATGGTTTTTCTGGTGCAGAGATTGAGCAAGGCATTTTCGCCGCAATGTATGAGGCTTTTGCTCAAGATAGAGAGTTTTCGCAGTTAGATATTATTGCTGCGATTAAGTCAACTCTCCCTCTGTCTCGGACAATGACTGAACAGGTTAGCGCCTTAAGAGATTGGGCAAACCAACGAGCTAGACCTGCTTCAGCCTCCGTTGCTGAGTATCAGCGTATGGAGTTTTAAAAGGCTTTCTCGATATAAAGAGAAGGGTTGACTATTCAAGTCAACAGTAAAAAAGACCGTTGTTTAAACGGCGATCGTGTTCAAATTTGTTGTTAATTTAATTTAATCCTATAAGGAGGAAATCATTATGTCCCACTTTAGCACTTTACGCACCAAAGTTAGTGATGCTCAAATTTTAGTTAATTCTTTGCGTGATTTAGGCATTGAAGTTAAAACTGAAGCCGAAGTTCGTGGTTATAACGGTCAATCCGTTCGGGCTGACATCGTAGCAACCTTAGAAGGAGAATATGATTTAGGCTGGTCACGCAATAGTGATGGTAGTTTTGATTTGATCGCTGATCTTTGGGGTGTTGCTAAAAAACACAACCAAACTGAGTTAATTAACTCCATTAATCAAAAATATGCAGTTAATAAAACTTTATCTGAAGTGCAAGAGCGTGGCTTACAAAATGCAAATGTTCAGTTAATTCTTAAATAATTGGATTAACAAGACTTCAAAACATGATTTATCTGACTATTAGGGTTAACTTTGGTTAGCCCTATTTTAAAATGTCCAAGTAATTATGTTTATTTAGTTAAGAGGCCATGAAACAGGAATAACCCATAACCCATCACAATCTTTGACTTGATGGTGTGAGTGTCAAAAATTCATGTCATAATAGTAAAATCCTTTGAAAAACCTAGAAGGAATTACCCTAAATTTCAATGACATTATTATGACTATCAAAACTCCTGTAGAATTTCAAGATGAATTTGATGTAATTATTATTGGTGGCGGCCATTCAGGCTGTGAAGCAGCTTTAGCTAGTGCTAGATTAGGTTGTCGCACTTTAATGTTAACTCTAAATTTAGATAAAATTGCTTGGCAACCCTGTAATCCAGCCGTAGGAGGGCCTGCAAAATCTCAATTAACTCATGAAGTTGATGCTTTAGGAGGAGAAATTGGGAAAATGGCTGATCGTACTTATTTGCAAAAAAGAATTTTAAATAAGTCAAGAGGTCCAGCGGTGTGGGCTTTACGAGCTCAAACTGATAAGCGAGAATATGCCTCTGTGATGAAAAATATTGTTGAAAATGAGCCTAATTTGTCCGTGCGTGAGGGTATGGTAACGGATTTAGTTTTAGGTAAAAATGACGAAATTATAGGGCTTCAGACTTATTTTGGCACTTGTTTTAAAACTAAGGCGGTGGTTTTAACTACGGGGACATTTTTAGATGGTAAAATTTGGATTGGTAATAAATCGATGGCGGCTGGAAGAGCAGGAGAGTTTGCTTCTATTGGTTTAACGGAAACTTTGAACGATTTAGGTTTTGAAACGGGCAGGTTAAAAACGGGGACTCCTGCTAGAGTGGATAGACGTACGGTAGATTATAGTAAAATGGAGTTACAACCCCCTGATGATGAGGTTGGTTGGTTTAGTTTTGATTCTGATGTTTGGATAGAAAGAGAGCAAATGAATTGTTATCTTACCCGCACTACAACCCAAACTCATCAATTAATTAAAGATAATTTACATTTATCTCCTATTTATGGGGGTTTTATTGATTCTAAAGGGCCTAGATATTGTCCTAGTATTGAAGATAAAATTGTTCGTTTTGCTGATAAAGACAGTCATCAAATTTTTATTGAACCGGAAGGGCGTGATATTCCTGAGTTATATATTCAAGGCTTTTCTACTGGTCTTCCTGAAAATATTCAAGTAAAAATGTTACAGACTTTACCCGGTTTAGAAAATTGTGTGATGTTACGTCCTGCTTATGCGGTGGAGTATGATTTTTTACCTGCTACTCAGTGTTATCCTACTTTGATGACTAAAAAAATTGAGGGCTTATTTTCTGCTGGCCAAATTAATGGTACAACGGGTTATGAGGAGGCAGCCGCTCAAGGTATTGTGGCGGGGATTAATGCGGCTAAATTTGCTCAAAATAAAGAGATGGTTATTTTTGCTCGTGAACAAAGTTATCTTGGTACTTTGATTGATGATTTATGTACTAAGGATTTACGGGAACCTTATCGGATGTTAACATCTCGTTCTGAATATCGTTTAATTTTACGTTCAGATAATGCCGATCAACGTTTAACTCCTTTGGGTAGAGAAATTGGTTTAATTGGCGATCGCCAATGGAGTTCCTATCAATCTAAACAAAAAAATATCATAGCCGAACAAGAGAGACTTTATGAAACCAGAATTAAAGAAAGAGACGAAGTAGCGATTAAAATAGTGTCGGTAACGGAACAAAAAATTAAAGGTTCAATTACTTTAGCAGATTTATTGCGTCGTCCTGGTTTTCATTATCAAGATTTAGAAACTTATAATTTGGGTAATTCTAATTTGAATAAGGCAGAAAAAGAAGGGGCAGAAATTGAAATTAAATATTCTGGTTATATCAAAAGACAGCAAACTCAAATTGAACAAGTTGCCCGTCACAGTAATAAAAAGTTGAGAGAAAATTTAGATTATATGAACATTGAGACTTTATCGATGGAAGCTAGAGAAAAATTAACCAAAGTAAAGCCGCTAACTATCGGACAAGCTACCAGAATTGGAGGGGTAAATCCAGCCGATATTAATGCTTTACTCATTTATTTACAAATTGACAATAATCTTTGCCCTCAATAAGTAGATGGACAAAATAAGTTGTATAGAAACAATGGGTTTAAACCCCTTGTCTCTATACTTGTTATATTTTTGCCTCATTTCTGGCTCGTAATTGAGCTAAAATTTGACTATGATATGTTCTACTGATGGGGTAAAAATAAGCCAATACGATGCTAATAATTAAAATTAGGGCTGGTAAGGGTGCAACTACTAATCTGATGGCTAATAAGGCACTTTCTGGCTGAGTAGGAATAGGTTGTCCGGCAACAGACTTAATAAAACCAGCACTTTCTAGGGCAATTCCTACTAAAAATAAGCCTAATGCTAAACCAAATTTTTGCAGTAATACCATAAAGCCGTAAAAAATACCTTCTCTTCTTTCCCCTGTTTCTAACTCGTCTAAATCAATTACATCTGGTATCATTGACCAAGGAATTAAATAGGCCACCGAGATGCCACATCCTGCTAATATCGCCACAATATACAGTAAAAAAGTTTGTCCGGGTTGGATAAAAAATAAACCGATTTGAGCAACTAACCAAATACTTGTACCTAGACAATAAACGTATTTTTTGTCTATTTTACGACTTACTTTTTCCCAAACAAATAACATGATTAAAGCTGTACCTTGAATGGCGATCGCCACATTAGGAAAAGAATTTTCAGGCATTCCCATCCAATTAACCACAAAGAAAAGCAAAATAGAAGCGGTTAACTGTACACCCAACCAAGAACATAAATAAATAGCAATTACAAACAAAAAAGGACGATTACTAAAAGCAATTTTTAACTGATTAAAAAAAGGTAAAGAATCAGAGGAATTATTAACAATATCTTTTTCTAATTTTGCCTCAGCATCACATAAATGAGTTTCAGTTTTAGCTTGAATTAAAGTATAAGATGCCATACCTAAAAAGAGACTAATTAAAAGTATCATTAAAGCCCAAAAAAGAGATTTATTATTAATACCATTAACGAAGAGATTACCTAGACTTACAAAAGTAATAAAACTACTAAAACCTAGTATGAAAAACCCAAATTTTTTCTTATTATTATTATTTAAAAAAGGTTCGCTACCTCTTTCTTGGATACGAAAAACACACCAGAATAGAGCTATATTAGAGTAAATAGCACAAATTAAACCTAAGATTAAATATTTTTTAAGATCATCTCCATCGAAAATATTAAAAATTATGGCAGCTAAAATTAAAGAAAAAATACTTCCACCAATAGAAAAAGTAAATCTAAAACTATTCAAATTAGTTCTTTCATTATAATCTTGAGTTAATTCAGGAGTAAGGGCTTGATAAGGTAAATTAACAGCAGTATAAGAAATATTAAAAACAATTCCAACTAATACATAATAAGCAAATAAATACCAATTATTTAGATTAGTATTATCGCTAAATTTTGGCACAATCCACTGTAAAAAAAAGGTTAAACCAAAGGGAATTGTACCCCAAAAAATCCAAGGCAAACGACGACCCCATTTTGTGCGAGTGCGATCAGTAAAAATGCCTATAATTGGGTCATTGATAGCATCAGAAATTTTACCTATCATCAAAACGCTACCTGCTAATGCTGGAGGTAAACCAGCTACATTGGTAAAAAAAGGTAATAAGAAAAAAACTAAGATATTTGCTGTAATTGCTGGGCCTAAATCTCCTGCTCCATAAGCTAATTTTGTGGTAAAATATAGCTTTTCATTTTTTATTATATCGGTCATATTTTCTTAATTTACCAATTTTATAATTTGTAGTTTAATAAAATTTTGTGAGGAGTTTAACTTTTGACAAAAATTAATTGATTAATTTTGTAATTCTTAACATTGTTATATCATCTAATTGATGAATATTTCCCCAAAATTTTTCTGACAAAACAGGAATTGCCAATATTGTAGAATGATAAGTCTTTATTAAGCTGAAAATTTATTTTAAATAATTAAATCTCAAAGGTAAAATAAAGGAATATTTATAAGGAAAAAATTTTATGGAAAATAATGATTGGGTAAAACAGTTATTAACAATTGGAGTAGGTACAACTTCTTTTGTCGCTGAGAAATTAAAAGAAGCTAGTGAACAATTAGTTAAAGATGGTAAGATTAACGCCGATCAAGCTAAAGACTTTGTCGATGATTTAATGACTAGAATTCAATCAGAACAAGGTAATATTGAAGGTCAAATGGAAAAACAAATGCGTAATATGTTAAGAGATTTGGGTGTGCCTAGTCAATCAGAAGTCGATGAATTAAGGGGTAGAATCGATCGCCTTGAAAGACAAATGAGAGATTTAGAAAATAAAAATTGGCGTTAACTAATCGATTTACGCACTAAAGCTGAATATTTTCTCTCTGATTTGTTCAGTCTTTAAAAATTCAGCTTTGGAAAGTCCTGTTAAAGCAATTCATTGTAAAATAAACAATATATTTTAATTAAATAACCCAAGTTGCCAGTTACAGAAAAGAACGCTCTAATGTAAAAGCGAAAATAAATGATGAAACTTTCAACAAAAAGCCTTCAAAGGTGACTGCATGAATAAATTTGGGGAATCTTCTTGTGATCTGACTAAAAACTGTTTCAATGAAATACCATCTTTGGTGCTCAGTAAATGTATTCTGACTCCGTAAAAATATCGTTTC
>CAZWLZ010000082.1:0-12102 GCA_964634505.1 uncultured bacterium
AACAAGGTGTGTCTATTTGTTTTATGCTTAAGTTACCCAAAGATTGACAATATTTTTATTCAAATTAAGTGTTTAGCATCAAAAACTATTTCAATTATTGAAGTAGAAAAAATTTAAAGTATGAAAAATTTACGATTTTGTTTCATAAAGGCGATCGCCTTAATAGGTTGTCAGAAAAACTCATCAGACTTTCAAACATCTCAATCTCCTTCTACTTCTTCACCCACTACTATCACTGAATCACCATCTGTTCAACCAGAACAAAAAAAACCTTCTGTAATACCCAATGATTTATTAATTTCTGATCAAGGAATTGGTAGTGCTAAATTGGGCATGAAATTTGGAGAATTAAAAGAAAAATTAGGAAAATCTGCACAGTTTAAAATTGTGTCTCCTTTTATTGTTGATTTTGAGGCGATCGCTATTTCTAAATCAGGGGAAATACAATATTATATTATTTATCCCAGTGGTACAACATTTAAAGATTCAGATGTTATCGAACTTTTATTAACTGACAATCCTAATTATCGCACAGCCGAAGGAGTAGGAATGGGAACTACTATCAAAGAAGCTCAAGCTATTTATGGTGAAGCAACTTTATCATATAATACTCAATCTGAATCAAGAGAAATGGTAAAATTTGCCAACTATCCCTCAAAAAATATTATCTTCATGCCAACAAGAAATTCTGATGATTTTGCTGGAATTTATCCCCCATCTTCAGCAGAATATAACGAGACTAAAAAATTTAATGATTCCGCAACTATTGGCTCTATTTTTGTAGGTAATTAATATTTTAATTAGATTGAATTACCCCAACCGACAATTTAATTTTTCAAATGTCTTTTGAAAGGGGGGCTTTAGGAAAATTTAATCCCCCTATCCCCCTTTTTAAGGGGGTTTTATAGAGTTCAATATTTTTTATTGATTCCATTCGGTATGGAAAAATTCGCCTCTTGGTTTGTCAATACGTTCGTAAGTGTGCGCACCAAAATAATCCCGTTGGGCTTGAGTTAGATTTTGAGGTAAACTGCTACGACGATAACTATCAAAATAGTCTAAAGATGAACTAAAAGCTGGAATGGCAATCCCAGTGGTATTAGCTAAAGATAAGACTTCACGCCAAGCTGATTGGCGATCGAGAATTGTTTGTTTAAATTCTGGTGCTAATAGTAAGTTAGGTAAAGAGGGATTATCTTGAAAGGCTTTTTTAATTTTATCAAGGAAACCTGCACGAATAATACAACCACCTTTCCAAATTCGAGCAATTTCAGGTAGGTTAACATTAAATTGATATTCTTGGGAAGCCTTAGCAATTAAAGCCATTCCCTGAGCGTAAGAACACATTTTAGAGCAATAAAGAGCGTCTTTGACTTTATCAATCATTGCTTGTTTGTCTCCTTCAAATTTTGGAGGAGTAAAAGTTAATACTTGTTCTGCTAAAACTCGCTCATTTTTATAAGATGACATAACTCTAGCATTAACGGCTGCGTAAATAGTCGGTATGGGTACACCTAATTCTAATGAACTAATAATTGTCCAGCGTCCTGTTCCTTTTTGCCCCGCTAAGTCTAAAATATAATCAATAAGATGTTTATTGGTGTCTGAGTCTATATATTTGAAAATATCGGCAGTGATTTCGATTAAAAAAGAATTTAATTCGTCAGTCTTATTCCAACTATCAAAGATTTGATGTAATTCTTCATTTGTTAAACCTACAGCATTTTTCAAAATATCATAAGCTTCTGCAATTAACTGCATATCTCCGTATTCAATACCATTATGAACCATTTTGACATAATGACCAGCACCACCTTTGCCTACAAATGTTACACAAGCGGGATTATCTTTATCTTCAACTTTTGCGGCGATCGCCAATAAAATAGGTTCTAATTCACGATAAGATGCTTCAGTACCACCCGGCATTAAAGAAGGTCCTTTTAAAGCACCTTCTTCTCCACCACTAACTCCCATACCGACATAACCTAAACCAATAGCTTCTAAATCTTTAGTACGTCTTTCGGTATCACCATAGAGAGAGTTACCCCCATCAATAATCATGTCCCCTTTATCTAATAAAGGTTTTAATAATTCAATAAAATCATCAACGGGTTGTCCAGCCTTTACCATAAGTAAAATTTTGCGAGGACATTCTAAAAGTTGTACAAATTCTCCTAAAGAATAACCAGCTTTAATGTCTTTGTTTACCCCTTTAGTCTCCATGAATTTTTTAGTTTTATCTTCAGTTCGATTAAAAACGGCGATGGGAAAACCTCTACTTTCTACATTTAAGGCAAGATTTTCGCCCATTACAGCTAAACCGATAACTCCAAATGTTCTTTTTGTCATAAAATTTTTGTGAATTTAATAAGTTCACTTTTAGGTTAACTTGATCTTTAGTAATTTGATCTTTTTTTTTTAATCAAGCAAAAAAATACATAATAAAAATCCTTACACCTAAATTAATTTAAAATTAAAAGAAGATGTAAGGATAAAAATTATAGAAACAAATCAAAAATTAAATCGCTGCTGTAAAATTAGCCGCTACAAAATCCCAATTAATTAAACTCGCCACAAAAGTATCCATATAAGCAGGACGCTTATTCTGATAATCTAAATAGTAAGCGTGTTCCCATACATCCATAGTTAAAAGAGGAATTTGTCCAGCAGTCATGGGATTGTCAGCATTACCAGTTTTAGTTACTTTTAAAGTACCATTATCCAAAACCAACCAAGCCCAACCACTACCAAATTGAGTTGCACCAGCAGTTTTAAAGGCTTCGACAAATTTTTCAAAACTACCAAAATCGGCGTTTATTTTATCTGCTAAAGCACCACTAGGAGTGCCACCGCCACCTTTTTTCATGCAATTCCAATAAAAAGTATGATTCCAAGCTTGGGCAGCATTATTAAATAATCCCGCTTTACTAGCATCATTGGCGATCGCCTTAATAACTTCTTCCAAAGATTTAGTCTCAAATTCAGTCCCAGCAATCAACTCATTGTATTTACCAACATAAGCAGCATGATGCTTATCATGGTGAAATTCTAAAGTACTTTTAGTAATATAAGGCTCTAAATCTGTATAGCTATAAGGTAATTCAGGTAATTCGTATCCCATAATTTTCTATCCTCTGTAAAAGTTATAGTGTGTTACAAAAAATTTAGTAATAAATCTTAATAAAGATTATTTTATCATCATAATCGTTCTTAGTCATCAGTAACACTATTTGATCAGTAATTATAGCACTCGCCAAGATACTCAAGACATTAACAAGGGGTTTAAATCCCTTGTCACCCTAATTTGGAAAAATAAAATCCACAATTAATTTCGTCTAGGCACTTAATCAGTCTGTTACTATCTCAAAGATCAATTATTGATCACTATCTTGAATGGCATTGATCAGAGATCGAACTTCTGTAACACCCTCAGAAGGTTCAAAAAAGATGGGAAACTTGCCAGAAGCTAAAAGTCTTAATCCTAAAGGCATAATACTGATAATTCCTTTTAAATCACGCAAATAATTACCTACTACCATAACGCCAAATTTTCGTTCATCAATCCAACCATCATTTTTAACTAAATCAATTAAAACTTTACGATGACGAATCGGACGACTACTATTTTGATCATTTCTCGCTAAAATCTCACTCTTAATTTTACTAATTTGATCTAGAGGTTGAACATCCATCGGACAAACTTCATTACACAAATAACAACGAGTGCAACCCCACACTCCGCTTTCCATATTATTAGATTTTTCTAGTCTTTTTTCTAAATTAATATCACGAGAATCGGCCATCATTCGATAACTTTTTGCTAAAGCATGAGGACCTACAAAATTAAAATTTACCTCTTTTGAAGTACACTCAGAATAACAAGCACCACACATAATACAATTACCAGTTTGATCTAATTTTTGGCGTTCTTGTGGGGTTTGTAAAAACTCTTTTTCTGCAATATTTCGGCTTTTACTACTAACATAAGGTTCGATTTTTTCTAAGTTATTCCAAAACTCACTCATATCCGTTACTAAATCTTTAATAACGGGCATATTTCCTAACGGACTTATTACTATTTCTGGATTTTTTTTATCCTTATTAAAAGATAACCGAGATAACTCTGTAGCA
The DNA here is from genome assembly GCA_964634505.1 of uncultured bacterium. Taxonomy (GTDB): domain Bacteria; phylum Cyanobacteriota; class Cyanobacteriia; order Cyanobacteriales; family Cyanobacteriaceae; genus CAZWLZ01. Next base: position 4,132 of record CAZWLZ010000082.1, read on the forward strand.
ATATTTTCTTTACAAGCTAAAGCTGATTTTCCATTGATTTTTAAGCCACAACTACCACAAATTGTATTGCGACAATTTTTCCTAAAAGCTAAACTACCATCTAATTCCCACTTAATTTTATTAAGACATTCAAGAATAGTATTACTGGTTTCTACTTCTAAAGTATAAGTCTGAAATTTTTGCTCTTTTTTACTATTTTGACGTAGGATTTTAAAATCAACTTTCATTTTATTGCCCCAAAAATTATTAAAGTTTTGAAATTACCTTTTATTTTATTTTAAAACTTATTAGATAGATTAAAGTTAATTTTTCTTAACTGTTAATAAATAAATTTTTTTTACAGGTTTTTAAATTTATTTAAAGATAAAAAAACTATCTTTTTAAGATAAGATAATTACTCATAATTTCTTTGGAAATAACATTAAGAAGAAAGTTAAGATTAACTTCAAAATTCAATAAAAAAAATATCCTTAAATATAGTGATTTAATATTACTTTTTTGTTATTATAAAATAGTAGAAAAAACCAATAAAATAATAAAAATAAAATAATATGAATGAAGCCGTAATTGAAAGATTAACAGGTAAAGCTTTATTGCAAAAAGTTAAAGAATTATCTCATAAACCCCGTAGAGAAACTGCTAAATTATGTGGCTATTATTCTCTAGGTAGTAATGATCAAATACGAGTGAATTTGACGGATTTTTATGATGCTGTATTGACCGCAAAAGGTGTACCATTAGACCCAGAAAGAATAAAAGATGGTCGTGGTAGAGAGGCTACTTTTCGTGTGAGTGTACATAAAAATGGTCAAATTGTCATAGGTTCAAGTTATACAAATAAAATGGGATTACAACCAGGTGATGAGTTTGAAATTAAACTAGGTTATAAACATATTCATCTAAAACAAATTGATGATTTTAGTTCGTTTAATGATGAAGAAGAATAACTAAATTTTTTGCTTAATTGATTTATTAAATTTACAAAAAAATGCTATTATTCCTAATATAAATAATTTTGCGGTTGATCTTTATATCTTATGATTAATAATGCCAATATTTAATTTTTCTCCATGGTTAATAGCTTTTAATAATGCTAATTCCGTAATCAAATTAGTTATTTTTTTCTTAACTTGGATTGTTCTTTGGTTACCGATCGCCATTCCCCTTGCCAAGTTTCTTAAGTGGCATCCAAACACTCCACTTTCTATTAAACAAAAATTATTTTTATTAACTTCCCTCTATTTAATTGCCCCATTTTTAGCTTGGTGTGTGATAAAAATTGAGGGTATTTCTTGGCTTGATTTTGGTTTAAATTTTCAATTTGCTCTGGTTATTTCTTTCTTAGTTGGCTTAATTTTAGCCCTAGTAAGTGTTATTTTCATCGATGTTTTACAATCTTTATTCGGCTATTTCCAATGGCAATTAATCAATATTAGGCAATTGTTGCCATTAATTTTACCTTTATTTTTAGTTGCTTTATTAGTAAGTTTCACTGAGGAGTTAGTTTTTAGGGGAATATTTTTAAATTTTTTACGGGAAGATTTTTCTTTAATTACGGCTGGGATTATTTCTAGTTTAGTGTTTGCTTTATCTCATTTACTTTGGGAAAGAGAAAATGCTTTACCTCAATTACCCGGCTTATTTTTCATGGGTATGGTTTTAGTTATAGCGAGATTAGTTGATAATGATAACTTAGGATTGGCGATCGGGCTTCATGCAGGATGGATTTTTACTATTAGTTGTTTAGATTCTGCTGATTTATATATTTATCCCGAAAACCGATTAAAGTTAATTACAGGTGAAAAAGGAAAACCGTTAGCTTCAGTATCTGGATTTCTAGTATTGATTTTTTGTGCTTTATCTTTGAGATTTATAAATTTTGGCTAATGTTTAGTAGGTATTAGGTATTAGAAGAAAAACAAGGGGTTTAAACCTCTTGTATCCTGAATCTTTTTGTTCCAAAAACAGTTCATTGTTGTATTAGGGAATAGTTAATTACAAATTACAAATTACAAATTGTGAATGATAATTAAATTTTAAGGTAAGCTATTATGATCTGTTGTGTGAGGAATTAAATTAAATTTTTATGGTGACATCAATTATTAATAACGGCTATAATCAAAATTCTCAAATCCCTTTAAAAAAAGAGTTTGAGTTAGAAACTATTAAATTATTTGGTACAGATGGTATTAGAGGAAAAGTAGGGGAATTATTAACGCCTAAATTAGCTTTACAAGTGGGATTAGCAGTGGGTTATGTATGGCGTAATATGTATAGAAACGGAGTTGTCATTATAGGGCAAGATTCCCGTAATTCTAGCGATATGTTGGCTATGGGCATGGCCTCTGGTTTAACAGCTATGGGGTTGGAGGTATGGAATCTAGGATTATGCCCTACTCCTTGCGTTGCTTATTTAACTCGTAATAGTGATGCCATCGGTGGTATTATGATTTCTGCTAGTCACAATCCTCCTGAAGATAACGGGATTAAATTTTTCTCTAATCAAGGGATTAAATTAAATAAAACTGTAACTGATGAAATTGAAGAATTATTAAAAAATCATTGGCAGGATGATCATTATTTAGGTTTGAAAACTCAAATAGTTTGCGGCAAACATCATTTTAAACCTGATTTAACTCAACAATATAGTCAATTTTTACAATCATCTATTCCAGAATCTGTCAATTTTCAAGGAATGCGTATCGTTTTAGATTTGGCTTGGGGTGCGTCTGTAAAAATTGCACCGCTTGTGTTTGAGGCTTTGGGTGCCGAAGTTATCACCCTCCATAATCAAGCTGATGGCGATCGTATCAATGTTAATTGTGGCTCGACTAATTTACAAACTCTACAAGTAGCAGTTAAAGAATATCAAGCAGATATGGGTTTTGCTTTTGATGGGGATGCAGATCGAGTTATGGCAGTGGATAATCAAGGGCGAAAAGTTTGCGGTGATTATATTCTTTATTTATGGGGTAAGTATTTGCAAGAGCAAGGTTTATTGCCTGATAATCTTTTAATTAGTACGGTTATGGCTAATTTGGGCTTTGAGTTGGCTTGGAATGCTTTAGGCGGTCGATTATTTCGCACTGCAGTTGGAGATCAATATGTTCAAGCTAAAATGTGGGAAACTGGTGCGATGTTAGGGGGTGAACAATCTGGTCATATTTTATGTCATCATCATAATGTTTCTGGTGATGGTATTCAAACTGCTTTACAATTAACGGCTTTAATTCGCCATTACGGTCAATCTTTAGCTGATTTAATTGAAAATAGTTTTACAACTTATCCTCAATTACTCCAAAATGTCCGAGTAGAAAATGCAGCTATTCGTTTAAATTGGCAACAATGTGAGCCATTAACGATGGCGATCGCCAAAGCAGAATTAGCCATGGGTAAACAAGGACGAGTATTAGTAAGGGCATCAGGCACTGAACCTTTAATTCGAGTAATGGTAGAAGCACAAAATCAAGATTTAGTCAATTATTGGACTAATAATTTAGTTAAAACTGTAGAAAATTATTTATTATAAGAAGGTGACAGGCGTTAGATGGTAGGTATTAGGTAAATCAAGAAAAAAAAGTTTTAGGATAAATAAAATTACATTACTTTGAAACTTCAAAAAAATAATTTTATAGTTAAAACTGATCCCTTTTTTCTTTCCCTAATACCCCAACACCCCAACACCCTATTACCTATTCCCCATTAATTTATTATGACAACCCTAAGATCAAGAAAAAGATCATTTGCCAAAAATGTTGACATAGGCACTGAAACGCCAACAGAAACCCTCAGTAAATCAGACTTAAAAAAAGCTGAAGTTAAAGAAAAATTAGCTAAAAAAAGAGCTGGAAAAGCCCAAAAAGCAAAATTTTTCAATTTTTTGGCGATCGCCATAGTTTTAGCTTTAGTCTTAGGATTACCGTTAGGTGTAGGAGTATCTCCAAAAGTAGGAGCAGCTGTATCCATCGGGGTAATAGTGCTGATTTTTTCTTATCTATTTCCCCGCACAGCCTTATGGGCATTTTTAATTTATATGCCTTTTGGCGGTACTGTAACCTACTGGATAGCTGGAGGCAGTACCATATTTCAAGTAGCAAAAGATGCCTTTTATTTCCCTGCATTATTAGCCTTAATTGTGGATTGTAGGCGGCGAAGACAATCGATTTTAATCGCCAAAAATCTTCTACCTACTTTATCTTTTCTGATTTGTATTATTTTAATGAATTTATTTTTTGTTAACGGGCCTCTTGAATTATTACCCCGTTGCGAAGTGCTTGAAGAAATAGGCATAGCCAAAGAAACTTGTAAACAAGGATTTCCTTTTTTCCAAGGAGTTTTAGGCATGAAAATATTAATTGGTTATATTCCCTTAATGTTCTGTGGTTATTATCTCATCGATAGCAAAAAAACCCTTTTAACATTAGGAAAAGTATTAGTAATCTTAGCAATTATTTGTTGTTCACTAGCTTTAGTTCAATATTGGTATTTAAAAACAGGCAGATGTGAAGGTACAAGAACTTTTACAGGAGATTTATTATATCGAGCAAACCTAGCAGCCAAATGTTTTGTCGGAGGTTCCTTATTATATAGCCCAGAATTTGGGCAAATTAGGCTACCCGGTACATTCGTATCCCCATGGCATTGGGCTTGGTTTTTGATTGCCAATAGTGCCATTTGTTACACCGTAGCTTTTTTTGAAACTGCGATAATATGGCAGGCTATCGGATTTTTTGGCATGGCTTTAGTTTTTCTCAATGCTATTATTTGCGGACAAAGGATTGCATTAGGAATGGTTCCTATTTTTCTAATCATCATGTTAATAAGTACTGGGCAATTATTTAGACTAAAAAGATTTATTCCTATTTTTTCTGGTTTTATAGTCGTAATCGTAGCATTTGTTCTAACTAATCCAGCTTTTGTTCAAGAAAGGATTGACAGTTTTGTAACTCGTTGGAATAACTCTCCTCCCTACATCTTCTTAGTAGAACAAATGGACTGGGCAGTCCGTAATTATCCTTATTACTCCTCTTGGGGAGGCTTATTAGGTGGGGGTGTAGGGAAAGCAACGGGTTCAACTCGTGTATTGGGCTCAATTTCTTTTGTAGAAACTTTTCACCCTAAACTTATTTATGAAATTGGTTATCTTGGAATTATAGCCTTTATGGCTTTTATCACAGCTATCATCATCTATACTTTTAAACTATATCGTTCATTGCGTGATCCTGTTTTAAAAAGTTTTGGTTCAGCCTTTTGGGTTTTTATTTTAATTATTGGTTACTTTCCCTATTGGTATCCTTTAGATACCGATCCTGTAGCTATTTACTATTGGTTATTTGCAGGTATTTTAATTAAATTACCAATTCTGGATAAAGAAGAAAGGCAAAAAGAAGTTAATACAATTTTAAAAAATAACCAAAAATTTAGACAGAAATCTTTTCAACGATTGAGAAAAAAATCATTAACTAATTGACTTTTTAACGATTGACCATTAAAAATAAAGAAGTTAAAACTATTCACTATTTACTGTATTCCTTATGAATCAGTCTATTTTGCCTACCGTATCTGTAATTATTCCTACTTATAATCGAGAACAAATTTTAATTGACAGCATTAAAGACGTTCTTAAACAAGATTATCCTAATTTTGAAATTATCGTTATTGATCAAACAGCTAATCATCAAATTGAGGTCGAAACTTTTTTAAATCAAGTAACACAAACTAATCAAATAAAATGGTATCGAGTGCCTTGGGCAAGTCTGCCGGGTGCTAGGAATTATGGGGTACGTCTGGCTACAGGAGATATTATTATTTTTATTGATGATGACGTTCAATTAAATGAAAATTATATTAAAAATCATGTCCAAAATTATCTTGATAATCCCCAAATTGGTGCAGTAGCTGGGCGAGTGTTAGATCGCATGAAACAAAATGATGCCCTAACTGGTGCTATAGGGTATTCTACCGAACTTAAAGACACTTTACCCCCTGAAGCAGCCGATCCGGCGATCGCCTGGTATAACCTAGATTTCGTCTATCTGATCAAACCTCAAAAAATTATTACGGCTAGAGGATGTAATATGTCTTTTCGTAAAGAAATTTTTACTAAAAATAATCTTTGGTTTGACGAAAGATTTAGAGGAAGTGCCGTTAGAGAAGAATCAGATTTTTGTTTACGAATACGTTCAACAGGTTATGATATTTGGTACGATCCAGAAGCCGTTTTAGTTCATTTAGGTGAAGAAACAGGAGGCTGCCATGATATTACTACAAAATCACTACAATATCAATTTGCTTTTTATCATAATCATTTTTTAATGGGTTTTAAAAACCTTACTTTTGCTCAACAAATAAAATTATTTTTAAAACTTTTTGACTGTCACGTTTTAGGAAATCCTCCTTGTAATAAAAGTGGTTCACCCATTAAAATATTAACTCGTGGAATATTTTATTTTTTAGGTTTTTTAGATGCAATAAAAACTCAAATAATTTCTCTTTGGAATGACGGTCAAATTTATACAAAATCATCTTTATGAAACAGCTTTGATTTATGTTCCCTTTTTAAGGGAGTTAGGGGGATCAAATTTGTTATATAAGCAATTAATTAAAAAATAAATAAAATATGAAAATTTTAGTAGCCAGTCATAGTTATATAGTCGATCTTAATTGTGAAAAATTACGAGAATTAGCCAAAATAAATTCAGATATAGAAGTAACAATTGTAGTCCCTAAAAAATGGAATCCGGGAGGAGTGCAAAATAAAATTATTGAAACAAAATTAAAAGAAGAAGGTAATTTTAAAGTAATTCCTATTACTAATTATAGTCAAAATCATCAAGGATTATTAACATTTGGCACTGAAATTATTAGCCTTTTAAAAGAATTTAAACCAAATATTATTCAAGTAGAACAAGGAATAAAATCTTTAGCTTATGCTCAATTTATTACACTTAATAATGTACTAAATTTAAAAGCAAAAAACTGCTTTTTTACTTGGTGGAATATTCCCTATAAAATGAAATTTCCTTACAATTTATTAGAACAATTTAACTTAAAATATACTGATGGTTTCGTGGCTGGAAATCAAGATGCAGTAGATATTATCAAAGATCATGGTTACACAAAAGCAGTTACAGTTTTACCAAAATTAGGAGTAGATGAAAAGTTATTTTCACCACAAGAACAACCAGAATTAAAAAAGAAATTTAACTTAAATCAAGATGATTTTATTATCGGTTTTGTCGGTAGATTTGTAACAGAAAAAGGCATATTAACTTTGATTAAAGCTGTTAGTAAATTAACTCAAAAAAATTGGAAATTATTATTATTAGGTAGAGGAGAATTAGAAGCACAAATTATTCAAGAAATGACAGAATTAGGATTAAAAGAAAAATTGATCATCATTGAAAGTGTACCTCATCATCAAGTCCCAAATTATATTAATTTAATGGACGTTTTAGTTTTACCTTCAGAAACTACTTACGAATTTAAAACCATGTCAGCTGCTGGTTGGAAAGAACAATTTGGCCATGTTTTAATTGAAGCGATGGCTTGTAAATTAGCTGTAATCGGTTCAGACTCTGGAGAAATTCCCAATGTAATTGGAGATACAGGCTTAATTTTTCCTGAAAAAGATAGCGAAAAATTAAAAAATTGTTTAAGTAAATTAATTGATAATCCTAATTTAATTAAAGAATTAGCAGAAAAAGGTTATCACAGAGTAATAGAAAATTATACAAATCAAGCCTTAGCTAAAAAATTATTGGCATTCTACCAAACAATTTAATTAACCCAAGTTGCTGCCTATAGAAACAAGATTAAGAGACTATAATTATAGTAAGGGTAATTCATCAATTACTCCTACTAAAGCAAAATGATGGTTTTAAGTAATTATTTTAACTTGTAACCAGCCAAAAATTTCACCTAAAGTTATTGGTAAATTCTCAGCAAAACTTGGCACAGAAATAATCTCAT
>CAZWLZ010000083.1:0-3409 GCA_964634505.1 uncultured bacterium
CTAAAATTGATGAAGCTATTGTAGCGTCAGAAAATACACCACCTGTTGATGGAGTTGTTTTTGTTAATCAAATTCTAGATCGTTTTGAACGATTACGTCAAACACAAATATGAATCGCTATGTTATCAATGTTATCAATATTCTTGCCAGTCGGGATTTGAATGAAATAGCTGATTATTTTGCCCAAACTAATCTTGAAGTTGGCGATCGTTTTTTTCGTGAATTTAATCGTAAAAGCCTAATTAAACCATAATTAAATATTTTCCAAAATGATTACTTTAAGTGCCTAGACAAAATTAATTGTGGATTTTATTTTTATTTCTCTAGGGTGACAATGGGTTAAAACCCATTGTTTTTATACAAATTATTTTGTCCATCTACTTAATACTTAAAATTATTGGATTTATGCGAATTAGTTTAAAATTTATAATAAAGATAAGATAAAGGTTTAATTTATGGGAATAAAAGGATTAATTTGGTTAATTTTATTAGTAACAGTTAGTTTATTTACTGTTCAAAATTTACAACCTATGGGGTTAGTTTTTTTAGGGGCAAAATCTCTAACTTTAACTTTACCTTTATCTATTTGGATGCTTTTATTTGCCTTTTCTGGTATTATTGTCAGTCTTTTTATTCAAGCTTTAATTAATAGTATTTATGCTAAAAAATCAACTAATAATAATCAACAAAAAACTGCTTATTCCAATTTTTCCCCTAATCCTCAAGTTGAAAAAGTAAGACAACAACAATTTGAGCAAAATTTTGTTGAACCTGAAATTAAAAGAAAAGAAAATATTTACTCTATTAACGATCAAAATTTGAATCAAGATTTTGATTTTTTAGTAACTGATAGTATAAAAGACAATCAACAAGAAATTTTTAATAATGAACCAATTATTGAGGAAAACATAGAAGAATTTGATTTCTCTTCAACATCATCAAATGATCATGATTTAGAAATAAATGAATTACAAGACTTAGAAAATAATGAAAATGATACTTATGTAAGTAAAGGGCGATCGCCAGCATTATATTCTTATCAATCTAAAGAAAAAACCCAAATTAGACAAAAAATAAAATCCAAAACTCCAGAAAAATATATTGATCAAAATTCTGTCTCAAATAATGAAATTTATGATGCCAATTTTCGCTTGATAAATCCAGCATCTTCTCCCCAAAATAATACTAATCAAGATGATGATCGAAAAAATATAGAAGATTGGGATTTTTAAATAAAAAAGGAATACCGTATTTACTGTTGACAATTGGCAATTAAAGGTTAATAGTTATGGATAATTGTTTATTAATCATCAAAACTTATGCTTATTTCTCGTGCGCCTCTTAGAATTAGTTTTTTTGGCGGAGGCACAGATTATCCCGAATATTTTAAAAATCATGGGGGGGCTGTTTTAGCTACAGCAATTGACAAACACTGTTATTTGACGGCTAGTCCTTTTTTTAGTCAGTTGTTTGATTATACGATTCGGTTATCTTATCGCCAAGTTGAATTAGTTAAAAATGTTTCCGAAATTGAGCATAATGTTTATCGAGAATGTTTAAATTTTTGCGGTTTAGATCAGGATATTGAGTTACATAATGTGGCTGATTTGCCTTCTTTTACTGGTTTAGGTTCTTCTTCAACCTTTACTGTAGCTTTACTTCAGGCTTTACATAGTTTTAAGGGTGAGTTTGTACGCCCTCTGGATTTGGCTTATGAGGCGATTTATGTAGAAAGACATTTATTACAGGATAAAGTCGGTTGTCAAGATCAATTAATGGCGGCTGTGGGCGGTTTTAATTTGGTGGAATTTAGAACGGAAGAAGATATTATTGTTCATCGTGTACCTATTTCTCCTCAACGATTGGCTGAGTTTGAAGAACATATTTTTATCGTTTTTACTGGTATTAAACGCAAGGCGGCTAATGTGGTGGAAAAACAATTACAAAAAGTATCGGATAATACAGAAACTTTAGGCAAAATGCGTGTGATGGTAGATCAAGGTTGGGATATTTTAACCAGTAATCAGAGTTTATCGACTTTTGGTGATTTATTAGATCAAGCTTGGAAGGCTAAACGCAGTTTAGATCAAGTAATTTCTAATTCTACTATTGATGAAATTTACAAAATAGGCAAAGATGCAGGGGCATGGGGCGGTAAGTTATTAGGAGCAGGAGCTGGTGGTTTTATGTTATTTTTTGCTCCTCCTGAGTTACATCCTAATTTACAAAAATCTTTTGGCGATCGCCAAATATTGAAAGTAAAAATTAATGCTCCGGGTGCATCAATTATTTTTTCTTAGTTTGTGTTAATGGAGATATTTTTTAATTGATGTTGTAAAGATAAAGCATTTTGAGTAATTAAAGCCCAATTCTCATTGAGGATCAATTCTGGAGGAAATAGTTGACTAGATAAACCGATGGCGATCGCCCCTGCCTTGATAAAATTAAGGGCATTATCTGGAGTAACTCCCCCTGTGGGAATTAAGGGAATATTTCCTAAAGGGGGTTGTAAACTTTTAATATAATCCACTCCCCCTAAGGATTTGACAGGAAAAACCTTAACACAAGTTGCACCATAATTAAAAGCCGTTACAATTTCTGTAGGAGATAAAGCCCCCGGAATGATAGGTATTTTTGCTTTAATTGCCCCTTGAATTAAATCATAATTAATATGAGGAGAAAAAATAAATTTAGCCCCACTGGCGATCGCCACTTCTAAATTTTGAAGATTTAAAATAGTGCCAACCCCAACCCAACAATGGGGAAATTCTTGATTAATTTTAGTTATTAATTGATCACTTTGATAGCTATTCCAAGCAATTTCAATAAATTTAACCTCTGCTTTAACCATAGCAGCAGCCATTTTTAAACCTAAATCAAGGTTATCTGTACGAATTACAGCAATTAAACGATATTTTTTAAGGGAATCGATAAAAAGATCATTCATGTCAATGAACAATAGAGAATTAATTATTTACTAACTATATTCTCTTAATTGTCCATTGTCCATTAATTAAAACCACTCTAAAACAGCATCCTCTTTAGTATTGGTATGACGAGAAGGAGTTTCACGAGTAAATTTCATTTGAATAGAGCGAGTTTGCTCACCATCAACAGCCACCGCTTTAATTGGATAATCAATTAAACCATCTTGGAAAGACATTTGAAAACGGAAAGTTCCATCAGGATTTAATTTAATTTGGCGATCGCCAATAGTAACAATAGCATCAGGTTCAGTAGCACCATAAACAATCAATTCAGCATCAGCAATTAACCAAAATTGACGAGGTTTAGGGGCAGCCAAATCAGAAGAACTCATGCCAATACCTGACATCATGCCGATGCCTGATCCCATACCGATACCTGATCCCATCCCGATACCTGATCCCATACCGATACCTGATCCCAT
>CAZWLZ010000083.1:3509-11986 GCA_964634505.1 uncultured bacterium
CCGATACCTGATCCCATACCGATACCTGATCCCATACCGATACCTGATCCCATACCGATACCCGACATAGAACGACTACTAATACCATATCCGCCCATCATGCCCATACCTGATCCCATACCGATACCCGACATAGAACGACTACTAATACCATATTCTCCCATCATGCCCATGCCTGATCCCATACCGATGCCTGACATAGAACGACTACTAATACCATATTCTCCCATCATGCCCATGCCTGATCCCATACCGATGCCTGACATAGAACGACTACTAATACCAGTCTGCATCATTCCAGCACCCGACATACCTATTCCAGAAGTAGTATTAGGAGCAACAGCCCACATACCAACTCCTGAAGGAAATACATAAGAACTAACAGCATTTTCTGGAATCATGGAACTGGGTACTTGGTGCATACTACCAAAGATAGAACCAGCAACCCTTTGAGCCTCAGCACTTTGAGCTAAATCAAATACTTCATCATAGATCTGATTTTCATAACCATTATGATTGATAGTCATCGCATATTTTTGACCGGGAGCAACAAGTTTGTAAACAGTTTTACCTTTTAAATCATCTTCCCAATTGATGGTAACAAAAACATCTTCAACCCAATCACTAGGATAAACAGGAGGAATGCCCACAGGTGCAGAACGAGCTAACACTAACCAACGGCCATCAAAACAACGATAACCGATGTCAATAACATAATGGCGATCGCTTACAGGAATAGGCAAATACCATTCACGAGCTAATTCATCGCAAAGATATTCTTGAACACTATGAGGGCTTTGATAATCAAGACTAATATCTGTGACATCATAAAGACGTAAAGCTAATTGTTGACCTCCTTGACGACGACAATCTTCTTTAGACTCATTAGGAATATCCCAATAAGCATAAGCCCATTGAGGATCTCTTGGCATCAAAACTATTCTACTTTCGCCATAACCTAGAGGAAGATCACTGATTCCCTGATCTACATCCGTACCTTCGGTGATACTTTCTTGTCCTACTTCAAATTTAGATGCTTCCACTTTTTGTTCCTCCTCAATAATAAATGAATTAGATGTTTGAGATAACTCAATTGAATTAGAAGTTAAAATATTATTTTCTTTTTGTTGAATGGCATTCAACAACTGGGATTTACGCATTCGACTATAACGAGAAATATTTAATAAACTAGCAACCTTGCGTAATTGTCTTAAAGTCATTTCTTCTAAAGATGGTCGTTGTTGTGACATAAAATATAGTCTCCAATTTTCGTTCGTGACCGTTAATAATTTAAAAAGTAATATACAGTTTTAGTAAATTAGTTTTTAACTTTGGGATCACTTTTTTATTTTTGATCTCAAATTTTTTATTTAATAAACTCTAATTTTTGTTAATTATTCCTTTGCTTTTTTCTAATAGTTGATTTTTTGATCTCTATTAGGATCAAGGGGATCATTAACTTAGCTATATATAACAAGATAGATCATCATTTCGTCAAGGGTTTTCTTTTTCTACTTCTCGCTTTGTAACGAAATATTAAGGTTTTCTTAAGTTTTTATGTTATGGTTTCATAACATTAACTATCTAAAATAGGCATCATAGATGTGCAAAATGTCAAGATATGTTGATATATATATTTTTTTTATGATGGCGATCGCCATTAAAGATAAAATTGGCCAATAAAATAAATTGGATTAAATTGAAAAGATTATTTCAAAATAAGTAAAATAATATGTTAAGTTTTATTAAAAAAATTAGTTATCAGCAATAGAAAAATAATGATTAATTCCATACCAGAATCTGTAAAAGTTTGGTCACAATTTGGCCATCCCATTTTAATGTGGGTATTATTGGGAATATCCCTTTATGCTTTATATACAGGCTTACAAGCTAGAAGTATTCGCACAGCACCCAAAGAAGAAAGAAAAGAATTAATTAAACAAAATCCTAAAGACAAACATCACAAAATAGGATCAATTTTATTAGCCCTAGTTGTATTAGGCACTATCGGCGGTATGACTGTTACTTATATTAATAATGGCAAATTATTTGTAGGGGCGCATTTAATTGCTGGTTTGGGTATGATGGCTATCTTAGTTACTTCTGTTTCCCTTGTGCCTTATATGCAAAAAGGTAATAATATTGCTCGTAATACTCATATATTTCTTAATGTCGTTATGCTAGGTATTTTTGGATGGCAAGGAGTAACAGGAATGCAAATTGTCCAAAGAATTTTAAGCAAAATGTAAACAGAATAATTCGATAATAGTTAATAACTATAGCAAAAACGAATTGGTTAGCACATTCTGTAGTGCTTTTCCTCCCTTTTTAAGGGTAGGGCTGTTTCATTCTAAAATTTCTGATTTGGATAAAGTAAGAATTAATGAGGAATAAGTAATAAGTTTTTATGATTTATCATCAAAAACTGATTATCTCAAGATTTTTTATTATTACTTAAAATCTGGCGGGAGGAAACCCCCCAATACCCTAATACCCTACCACCCCAACCTTTTTGCTGACTTAGTTTGAAACAGCCCTGGGGTTAGGGGGGATAAAAAACATCTTATTAAAATCTGTTATCTGTATAAGCTGAGACATAGCAATCACCATAATTGTTAGGAAAAAAACAAGGGGTTTAAACCCCTTGTCTGCAATGAATAGTTAATTATTGATTGTTAATTGTTCATTTTTAGTTACTATATTTGATATATTTAAAAATCGGTATTAGTAATCGAGCTTATGTCAACTTTAGTTATTGTAGAATCGCCTACTAAGGCAAAAACTATTAGAAATTTTCTACCCAAAACCTTTCAAGTAGAAGCCTCGATGGGTCATATTAGAGATTTACCTTCTTCGGCGGAGGAAATTCCTGCTGAATATAAAGATGAAGAATGGGCGAGACTGGGCGTAAATGTTAATAATAAATTTGAACCTATTTATGTAATTCCTAAAGATAAAAGAAAAATTGTTCAAGTCTTAAAACAGGCTTTGAAGTCGGCTGATGAGTTAATTTTGGCAACTGACGAAGATAGAGAGGGAGAAAGTATTAGTTGGCATTTACTCCAACTTTTAAAACCTAAAGTGCCTATCAAACGTATGGTTTTTCATGAAATAACCAACGAAGCTATTAATAAAGCTTTAGCTAATTGTCGTAATATTGATGAAAATTTAGTTCACGCCCAAGAAACTAGACGCATTTTAGATCGTTTAGTTGGTTATACTCTTTCTCCTTTGCTTTGGAAAAAAATTGCTTGGGGTTTATCTGCTGGTAGAGTGCAATCGGTAGCAGTGCGTTTATTAGTTACTAGAGAAAGAGAGCGTCGTTCTTTTATGTCGGCGAAATATTGGGATTTAAAGGCACTTTTAGAACACGATCGCCTAAAATTTGAAGCAAGGTTAGTTACTTTAGCTAAGCAAAAATTAGCTACTGGTAGCGATTTTGATCCCAAAACTGGTCAATTATTACCTCAGAAAAAAGTAATTATTTTAAATGAAGAAGATGCCCAAACTTTAAAAAATCGTCTTTTAGGTAAAACTTGGAGTGTGATTGATACCGAAGAAAAACCTACTACTCGTAAGCCTTATCCCCCCTTTACTACCTCTACCTTGCAACAAGAAAGTAATCGTAAATTAGGTTTGGGGGCAAGGGAGACTATGCGTATCGCTCAAAGTTTATATGAAAATGGCTACATAACCTATATGAGAACGGATTCCGTTCATTTATCTGATCAGGCGATCGCCGCTGCTCGTAGTTGTATTGAAGCGATGTATGGTAAAGAATATCTAAGCCCCAAACCACGACAATATAAAACTAGCAGTAAAGGGGCTCAAGAGGCTCATGAAGCCATCCGTCCAGCAGGTAGCACTTTTGCCATTCCTAAAGAAACAGGCTTAAAAGATCGTGAATTAGCCCTCTATGATTTAATTTGGAAACGTACCATCGCCTCTCAAATGGCAGAAGCCAAATTAACTCAAATTGTGGTCAATTTTCAAGTAGAAGATGCCGTTTTTCGTTCCTCGGGCAAAAAGATTGATTTTGCTGGTTTTTTTCGAGCTTATGTAGAAGGTTCAGATGATCCCGATGCTAGTTTAGAAAATCAAGAAGTTATTTTACCTAATTTAAAAATTGGCGATTGCCCAAACTGTAAACAACTAGATGTAATTAATCACGAAACCCAACCACCAGCCCGTTATAGTGAGGCTTCTTTAGTAAAAACCCTTGAAAGTGAAGGCGTTGGGCGACCAAGCACTTACGCTAGTATCATCGGCACCATTATTGATCGAGGCTATGCCCAAATGCGTAATAAAACCCTAGTGCCAACATTTACAGCCTTTGCCGTAGTAAGTTTATTAGAAGAACATTTTACCGATTTAGTTGATACCAAATTTACCTCTAAAATGGAACAAGCTTTAGATGAAATTGCCACAGGTGAAACTCAATGGCTACCATATTTAGAAGCATTTTATCATGGCGATCTCGGCTTAGAAAATCAAGTCAAAGTTAGAGAAGCCCAAATTGATCCCCAAGAAGCAAAAGCAATCAATTTAGATAATTTATCAGTAAAAGTTAAAATAGGAAAATTTGGGGCTTATCTTGAATCAACAAAAGGCGATGAAATCATCAAAGCCTCAATTCCAGCCGATTTAACACCTTGCGATCTCTTACCAGATCAAGTAGAAATATTATTAAAACAAAAAATAGAAGGACCTCAAATTCTAGGGCATGATCCCGAAAGTGGTTTACCCATATATCTTTTAATAGGAACTTATGGTCCTTATGTCCAGTTAGGAGATAAACCTCAAGGCAAAGCAAAAAAAGCCAAAACATCCTCTTTTCCTAAAGAAATTAAAGCCGAAGATGTCACCTTAGAATTAGCATTAGGT
Organism: uncultured bacterium; assembly: GCA_964634505.1. GTDB lineage: Bacteria > Cyanobacteriota > Cyanobacteriia > Cyanobacteriales > Cyanobacteriaceae > CAZWLZ01. Next base: position 8,394 of record CAZWLZ010000083.1, read on the forward strand.
TATTTATCTTTACCTCGAACTTTAGGCAATCATCCCGAAACAGATCAACCAATTAAAGTTAGTTTTGGGCGTTTTGGTGCTTATGTCGTTCATGATCAAGGAAAAGAAGGAAAAGATTATCGTTCACTCAAAAAAGAAGATGACGTTTTAACTATAACTTTTACTCGTGCCTTAGAATTATTAGCCCAACCAAAAACTGGGCGAGGAAGATCAACTTCAGCCAAAAAACCCTTAAAAGAATTGGGAAATCATACCGTTGATAATGAACCAATTAATATTTATGAAGGTCCTTATGGAATTTATATCAAACATGGTAGCACTAATCTTAAATTTCCCGACAATGAAACCCTCGAAACCATGACATTAGAAAAAGCATTAAATTTATTGAAAGATAAAAAAACTACAACTAAAATCACAAAAAAAGTAGGCACTCGTGCTAAAAAAACCAAAACTGTGGGAGAAAAGAAAACTAAAACTACTAAAAAAAAGAGTGCTAATTAACCAGATATTATGGTACAATTATAGATTACAGTATTTGAAAAGATTAGAAATTATGTCCTTAACTCAAGAAAAAAAACAAGAACTTATCTCTCAATATCAAGTTCATGAAACCGATACAGGTTCATCAGATTTACAAGTTGCCATGTTAACAACTAGAATCAATGAACTAACTCAACATTTAAAAAGCAACAAAAAAGATCACTCTTCTCGTCGTGGCTTATTAAAAATGATTGGAAATCGTAAACGTTTATTAGCATATATTCAAAAAAAAGATATGCCTCGTTATAAAAGTTTAATTGCTAAACTAGGTATTCGTGGTTAATTAAATTCACATTTAAAATAAATTATGCCCTCCGAATCTTCTCGCCAATCTCTCCCTTTTGAACCTCGCCAAAATAAAAAGAAAATTGCTAAGCAACTAGTTAATAAATCTGAAAATACTCCTAAATTTAACTCTGCTTATGACAAACAAAACGCTTCTCTCTCAGGGATTCCAGAAGCAGTTAGTAACGCCATGGTGAAAAGAATGATTTATTTTAGCGGTATTCCCACCGCTTTAGGTATTTCATCTTTTTTCTTTTTTTATCTAGTTGTTCGTCAAGAATGGTTTAAAGTTCCCACTTCTGCCGTTGTACTTGTTAGTATGGGATTGTTTGGCTTAGGTGTTTTAGGTTTAACTTATAGTATTCTTTCTACTTCTTGGGATGCTGATAGAAAAGGCAGTTTATGGGGTTGGGAGGAAGTAAAGATTAATTTCCCACGATTGACTTCCGCTTGGAGTTCAGCTCGAAAAGAATCTTTAAATAGCAAAAAAGTTAACGACTGATGACATTTAAACCTATTTTATAATATTAGAAAAAAAACTATTATGATCGTAGTAATGAAAGTAGGTTGTCCAGAAATAGAAATTGATCGGGTTAGCGAAGAGTTAAAAACTTGGGGATTAACACCAGAAAAAATTGTTGGACAACACAAAGTTATCGTTGGTTTAGTAGGAAATACCGCTTCTCTTAATCCAGAACAAATACAAGAAATTAGTCCTTGGATTGAAAATGTTTTGCGAGTAGAAAAACCTTTTAAACGAGTTAGTCTTGATTATCATCATGGGCAGTCTAGTGAGGTAGTTATTTCTACTCCTAATGGTGATGTAATTATTGGACAAAATCATCCTGTAGTGGTAGTAGCCGGTCCTTGTTCGGTAGAAAATGAAGCCATGATTATTGAAACGGCAAGACGGGTTAAGGCAGCAGGAGCTAAATTTTTGCGTGGTGGTGCTTTTAAACCTCGTACTTCTCCTTATGCTTTTCAAGGACATGGTGAAAGTGCTTTAGGCTTATTAGCGGCCGCTAGAGATGCTACTGGTTTGGGAATTATCACGGAAGTAATGGATACTGCCGATTTAGAGATAGTGGCTGAGGTTGCTGATGTGCTTCAAATTGGGGCAAGAAATATGCACAATTTTTCTTTGCTTAAAAAAGTTGGTTCTCAATCTAAACCTATTTTATTAAAACGGGGTATGTCTGCAACTATTAATGAGTGGTTGATGGCGGCGGAATATCTTTTAGCTGCTGGTAATGCTAATGTAATTCTCTGTGAAAGAGGGATTCGTACTTTTGATCGGGAATATGCTCGTAATACTTTAGATTTATCTGTTATTCCAGTTTTACGATCTTTAACTCATTTACCCATTATGATCGATCCTAGTCATGGTACTGGACTTTCCGAGTATGTACCTTCTATGGCATTGGCGGCGATCGCCGCTGGTACGGATTCTTTAATGATTGAAGTACATCCAAATCCAGCTAAAGCCCTTTCTGATGGACCTCAATCTCTTACTCCAGATGCTTTTGATTCTTTAATGAAAGAGTTATCAGTTATTGGTAATGCAGTTAATCGTTGGGAAAAAGTTCCAGTGATGGCCTAGTTTGATCATAAATTAGAAATAATCTAAGCCTTGCCTATACTAAGGGCAGGGTTTTTTTGTGCTTAAGGTGAACTTTTATCCCCCTAACTGCTTCACAAAGCAGGGCTATGTCATTCTTAAGTAAGACGAATGGGGAGAGAGGGAAACGGGGAGAGAGGGGAAAAAATGAAGTAATAGAGGAAAAAATAGACAAATTTAGTTTTTTTCAACAACCATTAATCATCAATACGATCATTCCTAAAATTTGATTGTATTGACTATAAAGTTCTCTTCCCTTATCAATATCTAAATATTGACATTTTGATTTACATTCAGGGCATTGGATAATATAACACTAAAGAATTGAAAAATATCTATCTCAATATTTTAATTCATAGCTCAATTTACCAACACCTAAATCTTTTATACTAGATAAATAAAAATTTATTTTAATTAATATTAATTACAGAATATGGAAACAAAAAATCGCAATTATCACATTGCCACTTTTGGCTGTCAAATGAATAACGCTGACTCTGAAAGAATGGCAGGAATTTTAGATAAAATGGGTTTTCAATGGTCAGAAGACCCTAATAATGCCGATTTAATAGTGTATAATACTTGTTCTATTCGAGATAGTGCTGAACATAAAGCTTACTCTTCTTTAGGGCGACAAGTGAAAAGAAAACATAACAAACCTGATTTAACTTTGATTTTAGCTGGTTGTGTTGCCCAACAAGAAGGAGAAAAATTATTGCGCCGTGTGCCTGAATTAGATTTAGTGATGGGGCCTCAACATGCTAATCGTTTGGATGATCTTTTGGAGCAAGTTTTTGCAGGAAATCAAGTAGTAGCAGTCGATCCGATTCATATTGTTGAAGATATTACTAAGCCCCGCCGTGATAGTAATGTAACTGCTTGGGTTAATATTATTTATGGTTGTAATGAAAGATGTAGTTATTGTGTAGTACCTAATGTTAGGGGTGTGGAACAATCTCGCACTCCTGAAGCAATTAAAGCAGAAATAGAAGTTTTAGCAGAACAAGGTTATAAGGAAATTACTTTATTAGGACAAAATATTGATGCTTATGGGCGGGATTTACCCGGAGTGACAGAAACAGGCCGCCATCAACATACTTTAACTGATTTACTCTATTATATCCATGATGTGGGGGGAGTCGATCGCCTC
>CAZWLZ010000084.1:0-11931 GCA_964634505.1 uncultured bacterium
TTTTTAGGATTGTTGTTTGGGTATCTCTTTTTTTGGACAAAAAAGTTATGGATTTCAACAGTTTATTACTGAACTAATCATGGAACTCGTTACCAAATATGATTTAGATGGGGTGCAGTTTGATGATCACATGAGTCTGCCCAAGGATTTTGGTTATGATCCCTACACTATTTCCCTTTATCAACAAGAAACAAAAAAAGAACCTCCTAGCAATCCGAACGATGAAGCTTGGCTACGCTGGCGGGCTGATAAAATTACGGCTTTTATGACGGAATTGAATAAAAAAATGAAGGAGGCCAAGTCTAATATCCTTTTTTCCGTTTCTCCTGCAACCTATAAGTTGGCCTTATATACCTATTTACAAGATTGGCTCGATTGGTTGCGAAAAGGCATTGTGGATGAACTGGTTGTGCAAGTCTATCGTTCTGATTTATCAAGCTTTCTAGAACCGCTCAGTCGTCCTGAATTTCAAGAAGCAAAAACTAAAGTTCCCACCGCCGTTGGTATCTTGACGGGGTTAAAAACCAAACCGATTCCCATGAAATTGATCCAATCTAAGGTTCAGAAGGCAAAAGCCAATGGGTTAGGGGTTTCGTTTTTCTATTACAAAACCCTGTGGGATATTGCCCCCGAATCGATGGCTCAAAGAAAAGCTGATTTTCGAGGAATTTTTGATGTTCCAGCTCCCCGCAGTTTAGCTCAAAAATTTATTCCTCCCGTCTCTCCTTCACCCACCAACATTTTTCAAGATAATTTTCCGCCCGAGCCCCTGTTATAAAAGCTAAGTTTTTTGAAAATTCTTGATGATTATGGGCGATCGTGGTCTTGCTGGTAGTCATTGTTACCTCCTAGAGAAGTTGAAATCAGCCCATAATCCTTTTAAACTAACCTCAGAATTAGGGTAAGTAATTGCTTTTTCTTTAGAATGAAACAGCCCTGCCCTTCTTAATGGGGGGGATCGGACGATTAAAGTTCTCAGTATCTCAATAATTGTGGGTAAATCTTCTTTAAAAGTGGCGAACGCCAAACGAAAATCACCAAATTCAGGGCGAGTATAATTAAGAAATTGATTAATTAATTTATCTAAACTATCAATATCCATCATGGAAACTCGCATAGTTTCCTGTTGACGTTGAATTAAAACCACAGTTTGAGAATCTTCAAACAAAATATTATCATCGGGATAACCTGCTTTTAATTTTTTCTCAATTTCTAAATTTAAATTATCATAGGTATCTTTACTCTCCCAATAACCCCAATCTAAACGTAAAGCATCTTTAATAGTGCCATCTGGATAAATAGTTTTCCCAGATTTTGTTTTATAATCCAACTCAGGAATTAATTAATAAAAAATCTCTAGTTTGACAGTATCTATTTAAGAGATTTTGAAAAGCAACTCTGATAGAAGTTTCCTTTTTAGTAGCTCTGTATTGGATAATTTGATTTACTTCGGTATGATATTGGGAAATAAGTAATTTAGACATCAAAGATAAACAATAGTCAAAAATATTATATTGTGCAACAGGTATCTTGCCTGTTATTTTTTATATTTCTAATGATTATGGACAGACTGAAAGCCTATTTCACAATTATTATTTTATATTTTGATGACTTAGAAAAAGATTTTTAATGGCGATCGCCATCACAACTAAAACTCTATTCTCAAATAAGCTAATTTAATAGTAATATTTTTATATTTCAATTTATTTTATTTACCCACAACTTTCAACATTGATTAATAAAAATATGTCCCCTCAGCGTTTTCTTTTTTCTTCTTTTTTCACCCTCAGCTTGGCAAGTTTTCTACCTAGTTCGGTAATGGCTAGTAACCTTTCTGATTCATTGTTTAATAATCCTAATCCAACCCCCCTAGAAACAGCCACTCAAGCCTATATTTGGGGTTATCCTCTAATTACCCTTCGGCGAACAGAAGCCCTAAGTTTAGTCACTGAAGCACCTATTAATCAATTTACTTATCGTTCTACTTTGGCAACTCCAGCCGATAGAAGTGTTATTCGCCCTAATAATGATACTCTCTACGCCAGTGCTTTTTTAGATGTTAGTCAAAATCCTCTTATTTTAGAAGTTCCCAACTCTAATAATCGCTATTATTCTTTACAGTTTTTGGATGCTTATACTAATACTTTTGCTTATGTTGGTACTAAGGAAAATGATTTAACAGCAAGTCGTTATGGCATTGTCAGTTCTAACTGGTCTGGTACTTTGCCCACTGATTTAGTAAGAACAATTCAAACTCCTAGTAATACAGTTTGGCTGTTAGGAAGAACTCTAGTTGATGGTGAAAATGATCTAGCTGCAGCCAATGCTATTCAAGAACAATATGAACTTTCCTATTATCCTAATCCGCCAAGTCAACCTTTTCCTCCTGTGCCTATTACTGGAAGTCCTAGTAATATTGCTAATAGTGGATTGAGTTTTTATAGTGAACTTAATAATAATTTAGTGTCTAATCCCGCTACTGCCGATGAAGCGGATTTGATGACTTCCTTTGCTACCATTGGTGTTGGGGCTGGTCTAACTCCCACCATTGACCAAGCCACAGCTCAACAGGCGATCGCCATCGCAGAATCGTTAATGAATCAAGAATTAGCCTCTGTTAGTGTCAATCAAAATAATTGGCTAGTGAATTATAGTATTGGTAATTATGGTGAAGATTATTTACTCAGAGCGGCGATCGCCAAATTTGGATTAGGAGCAAATACGGCGGATGAAGCCCTATATTTTTCAACAGAACAGGATATAGACGGTCAAGCTTTAACAGGGGCTAAAGACTATAAATTGAGCTTTTCTTCATCACAAATACCGCCAGTTTCGCCTTTGGGATTTTGGTCTGTGACGCTCTATGATCAAGATGGTTTTTTAGTAGAAAATTCCCTTGATCGTTATTCAATCGGTAATCGTACAGAAGGCTTAAGATATAATCAAGATGGCTCATTAGATATTTTTATTCAAAATAAAGCCCCCATTGGTTTTGAGTCAAATTGGTTACCAACTCCCACAGGTGCTTTTAATTTAACCTTACGTGCCTATTTGCCCCAAGAAGAGTTATTAAATCAAACTTATCGCCTACCCGGAATACAATCTGTGCCTGAATCTTCCACTACTTTGGCTTGGTTGACAACTATTGGTTTTGTATTTTTTGGCGATCGAAAACATTCTAAATCATCAAAAAAATCATAAAATATTATTAGAGAAACAAATGGCGATCGGCATTGATACTAACCCCATGGAATTGAACTCATTTTTATTAGGAATCAAACAATTTAATAATCAAGAATTTTATGCTTGTCACGATACCTTAGAGGCATTATGGATAGAATCATCTGAGGGAGATAGATTGTTTTATCAAGGTATTCTACAAGTTGCTGTTGGTTGTTATCATCTTGGTAATAATAATTGGCGTGGGGCAGTAATTTTATTAGGAGAAGGGGCAAAAAAATTATCTAATTATACTCCTAATTATCAAAAAATTGATATTGATCATTTATTAGAAAATACCCTTAATTTATTAGCCAATTTACAACAAATTAAACCAGAAGATATGCCCTTATTTACGAGCAATTTAAACGATACAACTAATAATTTTAAGTTACAATATCCCCATATTCTGATGATTGATCAAAAATGATAAGAATAAATTAGCCATTTTAGCTCATTTCCTTGATATAGCACTACATTTTCAGGTTAGGACACTAGCTTCAAGTTTATTTCCCCCTTTTTAAGGGGGTTAGGGGGATCGAAAATGTCCTAATATAACTTCGTATTGCTATAATCTTCATTATTCCTACTAATTATCGACTTTATCAAATCTTATATTACTGTGAGCCAATCTGAGCAAATCAATGTTATTTTATTTGGGAATTAATAGTTTATTGTTTTTATTGAAATATGAATATTGTACAAATTAATCAATCTGATGTGTTAGGAGGTGCGGGAATTGCTTGTTATCGTTTGCATCAAGGTTTATTAAAACAAGGTATTGAATCTCATTTATTAGTAGGCACATTAACCGTAGAAAATGAGCGAATTTCTGCTATTTCTCGTAAGATAAAATTAGAAAATCAACTATCAAGAATTAATAGTTTTTTAGGGTTAAATTATCTCAATATTATTAGTAGTTTTGATATAGTAAAAAATTCTTTTTATCAATCAGCAGATATATTAATTTTTCATAATTTACATACTGGTTATTTTAATTATTTAGCATTATCTAAATTAACTAAAGAAAAACCAGCTATCTTAGTTTTACATGATATGTGGGCATTTACAGGGCATTGTAGTTATAGTTATGACTGTGAAAAATGGCAAAGTGGTTGTGGAAAATGTCCCTATCCAGAAATTCCTCCTAAAATAAAAAGAGATAATACGGCTATCGAATGGAAACTAAAAAATTGGGTTTATACTAATAGTAATTTAACAATTATTTGCCCTAGTCAATGGTTAACAAATGAGGCAATAAAAAGTATCTTAAATCGTTTTAATATTCATCATATTCCTCATGGAATTAATTTAGAATCTTATCAACCTTTAGACAAGGAAAAATGTCGTTTTCTGTTGGGAATACCGAATGATAAAAAAGTGCTTTTGTTTGTATCCCAAAGATTTAATGACGAAAGAAAAGGAGGAGATTTATTAATTCAATCTTTAGCAAAATTACCCCCTTCTTTAAAAGAAAATACTCTTTTATTAATTTTAGGTAATGAAACAGAAAAGGTGTCTCAATTAGTAGATATTCCTAATATAAATTTAGGTTATGTTAGTAACGATCGCCTCAAAAGTATAGCATATTCTGCCTCTGATTTATTTTTATTTCCTACTCGTGCGGATAATTTACCTTTAGTATTACAAGAAAGTATGGCTTGTGGCACTCCGATAATTTCTTTTGATGTGGGGGGAGTTAGTGATTTGGTTAGACATAATATTACTGGTTATTTAGCTAAAAATGAAAATATTACTGAATTTACAGAGGGCATAATTAAGTTATTAGAAGATGATCAACTTAGAGCAAAACTTAGTTCTAATTGCCGAGAAATTGCTCTTAATGAATATGATTTAGATTTACAAGTAAAAAGATATTTAGAAATTGTTGAAAAAATTAAGTGATTTTATAAAAATAAAGAAAACAAATTAATTAATCTATTCTAACCTCTTGTTAACGTTTTTATAATAATGGCGATCGCCAAAGAGGTTTAGAGCAAGACAAATTGTTTTAACTTGCTTATGGATTCTTTGCTATATTATTAATTAAAACTATGTTTTATTGTTACTCATGGCTAACAATGTTTGTTGTTTAAATCCTGCTTGTAGTCAACCTCTTAACCCTAGTAAAAATAACTACTGTGAAAGTTGTGGCACGAAAATCGCCATTTTGAGAAATCGCTATAAACCAGTAGCATTACTCTCTAATGAAGGGGGTTTTGGACGCACTTATTTAGCAGAAGATTTAGATCGACTTAGTATAGAATGTGTTATTAAACAATTAGTACCCCAAGTGCAAGGTACGGGTGCATTAAAGAAAGCTACAGAATTATTTGCCCAAGAAGCGAGACAATTAGAAGCGTTAGGCGAACATCCACAAATACCACAACTTTTAGCCTACTTTGAAGAAGGAGGTTATTTATATTTAATTCAGCAATATATTAAAGGTAAAACTTTAGATAAGTTAGTTAATAATGGTGTTTGGAATGAAGAAGAAATCAAGCAATTTTTATTAGATATTTTACCTGTTTTAGAGTTGATTCATAGTAAAAATATTATTCATCGTGACTTAAAACCAAGTAATATTATTAAACGAGAAAATAATGACCAATATGTATTAATTGATTTTGGCGCATCGAAGGAGTTAAGCCAAACTATGGCTACCAACGCTACTAAAATTGGTACTTTTGGTTATGCAGCTAAAGAACAATTAACCGAAGGTGAAGCTTTTCCCTCTAGTGATTTATATGGTTTAGGGGTAATTTGTTTTTATTTATTGACAAAAGAAAACCCTAGTAATTTATATATAGATGAAGGTTATCAATGGTTAAATCATTGGAAAACTTATTTAAAGCAACCTTTAAGTAATAATTTTAAGCAAATTTTAAGTAAATTACTGCAAAAAGATTATCAAAAACGTTTTCAGTCTGCAACTGAGGTTTTAGAGTCTTTAAATTGCGAATCTACAACAATTTCCAGCCCATTTTTATCCCCTCAAAAGCAACTGCAACAAAAACCACAATCAAAACCTTTCCGCCCAAATCCTTCAACTACAATTCAACCTACGATTGAAATATCATATCCACCTACACCTTCACCAATTCAAGTCCAGCAAAAAAATAAGCTGTCAAAATTTACTGCAAAACAAACATTAATTACTAGTGTTGGTGCAATATTGTTGGGGCTAGGATTAACTCAAATATATGGTGTCGTTTATTTAAAGGTATTTCCTGTTAATCCTATCTTCGCAATTAAAATTTTTCCTCAAGGTTTTATTTTTGAAAAAATGTTAAAAGGTAATCCTGATGGTGTTCTATCCTTTGTAGCATTTAGTCCAGATGGTAATTATTTGGCGATTAATAGTAATGATGATACCATAAAAATACGGAAAGTAAGTAGTGGTAAATTAATTCACACTTTAACTGGTAATTTTGATAGGATCGATAGTGTATTTAGTCCAGATGGTAATTATTTTGCTAGTGGTAGTTTGTTCGTCGATAACACCATCAAAATATGGGAAGTAAATAGTGGTAATTTAATTCACACTTTAACTGGTCATTCCCATTATGTACGTAGTGTAGCATTTAGTGCTGATGGTAACTATTTAGCTAGTGGTAGTATAGATGATATCATCAAAATATGGGAAGTAAGTAGTGGTAATTTAATTCACACTTTAACTGGTCATTCTTCTTCTGTAGAAAGTTTAGCATTTAGTGCTGATGGTAACTATTTAGCTAGTGCTAATAGCGATAAAACCGTTAAAATATGGGAAGTAAATAGTGGTAATTTAATTCACACTTTAACTGGTCATTCTTATCCTGTAGAAAGTTTAGCATTTAGTCCTGATGGTAATTATTTAGCTACTGGTAGTGGTGATAACACCATAAAAATATGGGAAGTCAGTAGTGGCAATTTAATTCACACTTTAACTGGTCATTCTGGTACTGTATATGGTGTAGCGTTTAGTCCTGATGGCGATTATTTAGCTAGTGCTAGTGTGGATACAATCAAAATATGGGAAGTCAGTAGTGGCAAATTAATTCGCACTTTAACTGCTGCTTGGGCTTCTGTTATAGATAGCGTAGCATTTAGTCCAGATGGTAACTATTTATTTGGTAGTAGTAATATCACTCAAACTGTTCAAATATGGCGTTGGCGTTGATGGTGGTATTGTTTTTTAGCACCTTTTCTTAATTTTTAATAAATCTCTTGGAAAATTAATCCTTGAACTAAAGTTCAAGGCTAAAAGCTAAAGTCGGCTAAAGCTGACTAAAATTGATATTTTAGGGGTTTTATTATTCTTTTAACCCGTTTCAACGGGTTTTAGTTATGAGTTGCGAACTTTAGTTCAGAGCGATTGCTTTAGATTTCAAGAGGCTTTTGATTAATCTTAATTTTTCACTGGCAGGATGCCTGTGCCACAAATGAATTTATTTTTAAATATAATTGAGTTAGCAAGTATCACCCATCACAATCTTTGATTTGATGATGTGAGTGTCAAAAATAGTAGAATAAAAAAAAATAACCTTAGTATAATTATGGATGCAATTACCTATAGTCAAGCTAGAAAAAATTTTACTACTGTGATAAATCAAGTTTGTGAAAATCATGTACCAATTATAATTACTAATAAATCACAAAAACCAGTCGTAGTAATTTCTTTAGAGGATTATAATGCTATCGAAGAAACAATGTATTTATTGCGAAGTCCTAAAAATGCCCAACGTCTTTATAAAGCTTTAGATGAATTGAAACAAGGAAAATATAAAGAACATGATTTGATTGAAAATGAATAAAATAAGATGAGAATTTCATTTTTAGAAGATGCTTGGACAGATTATTTATATTGGCAAACTCAAGATAAAAAAACGTTAAAAAGAATTAATCAATTAATCAAAGATATACAAAGAAGTCCTTTTGAAGGAATAGGTAAACCAGAAACTTTAAGATTTGATTTTAGTGAATTATTGTCAAGAAGAATAAATCAAGAACATCGTTTAATTTATCAAGTAAAAGAAGACGAAATTGTTATTATACAATGTCGCTATCACTATTAATATTTAACCTTAAAATTACGAGGGGAGTAAATCAAAATGGTTCAATTATTAACTAAAACTTATTCCTTTGAAGAATATCTAGCTTATGACGATGGCACTGATAACAAATATGAATTAGTTAATGGACAATTAAAACTTATGCCTACTGCTAGTGGTTTTCATGCTTTTATTTTGGTTTTATTTTATGATATTTTAAAAGCGGAAATTGAGCGAATTAAACAGCAGTGGAAAGTAATGCCGGGTAATGTGGGAGTACGAACAGCTAAAAATAAATCAAGGATTCCCGATTTAGTAGTTTTATCAGAAAGTCAATGTCAAGAAATCCGTAAAATGTCCACTGCCGTGTTAGAAACATCTCCTCTTTTAGCCATAGAAATTGTTAGTGCTGGTAATGCAAATGATGATTACCGTTATAAACGTTCTGAATATGCAGTTAGAGAAATCCCCGAATATTGGATTATTGATCCAGAAATAGAAAAAATCTCAGTTTTATTATTGGTTTCTGGTTTTTATGAAGTTACAGAATTTACAGATGAACAGGAAATTCAATCTTTACTTTTCCCCGAATTAAAGTTAACACCTAAACAGGTTTTTGCCGTATAAAAATTGAATGGCGATCGCCATTATTTCTATTAGCATAGGACTTACGAAAAAGAACAAAATGTAGGGGTAATTCATGAATTACCCCTACTATAAAATGTTGGTTTGTAAGTAAAAAATTAGTAGGTTAAATTGAGACACAAACGAATTTATCAAGTAATAAAGATATTTAACACAAAATAAAGTCATTATCATGTATGATAATTTCTGAATGTGTAGGCATGACAAAGTAAGAAGTAATGAAAAAATTAATTGAGGGATTACATAAATTTCAAACGGGCTATTTTCAAAGCCATCAAGATTTGTTTGAAGAATTGTCTCATGGACAACATCCAAGAGTTTTATTTATAACTTGTTCGGATTCTAGGATTGACCCTAATTTAATTACTCAAATGGGAGTAGGAGAATTATTTGTAATTCGGAATGCAGGTAATATTATACCCCCTTATGGTGCTACTAATGGCGGAGAAGGTGCGGCAGTAGAATATGCGATCGCCGCTTTAGGTATCGAACAAGTTATCGTTTGTGGTCATTCTCATTGTGGTGCTATGAAAGGATTATTAAATCCCTCTAAATTAGAGGAAAAAATGCCTTTAGTTTATGATTGGCTAAAACAAGCAGAGGCAACCCGCAGACTGATTAAAGAAAATTATGGCGAATTAGAAGGGGAAGAATTATTGGACATGACCATCGCTGAAAATGTCCTTAATCAGTTAGAAAATTTACGCACTTATCCCGTTATTCGTTCTAAATTACATCAAGGAAAATTGTCTCTCCATGGTTGGCTTTACAGTATTGAAGATGGAGAAGTATTAACCTATGATCCTAATTTACATGATTTTATTGTCCCTCATACTAGGTTAAAATATCCCGAATATGATTATAATTTACATCCAGCTTGTCCTATTCACTTAAATTCTAATTCATTTAAAATTGAACCACCTCAAAAGTCAGTAGAAGTAGAAGAAAAAACTAGCTCTAAACCTCTTGAATCTAATGAATTACCCGGTTTTAATCGTCTTAGCGAAGCCCAAGCTAAAAGAATTTATGGCGGTTAACAATCTAATAAGTACTAATAAGTAATAAGTAAAAAAATAAAAATCGTGAAAATACGTTGGCGATATATATTTTATTGGCTATTAGGAGGAGTGCTGTTGAGCATCATCTCCTTAGAATTGACTTTACGATTTAAGTATGGCTTAGGCAATCCAGCTCTAATGATAGCAGATGGGCAAACAGGGTATCGCTTTAAACCTAATCAAGAGGTTACTCGTTTTGGAAAAAGAATGGCTTATAATGAGTATTCTCAAAGGTCTGAATCTTTTAGTATAGAAAAACCAAAAGATAAATTAAGAATTTTTATGATTGGTGATTCTGTTTTAAATGGAGGGTATCCTTCTGATCAAACAGAAACCATCACAGCTTTTTTAACTGAGAAATTAGCTACAAAAGGTTATCAAGCTGAAATTATAAATGCTTCAGCTGGTTCGTGGGGCATCGGTAATCAATTAGGTTACATCAAAAAATTCGGCATTTTTGATAGTGATATGATTATATTACAAATTGGTACTCATGATCTAATACAACCCACAAGTACCAGTGAGAAGGTAGGAAATGATCCTTCTTTTCCTGCAAAAAAGCCTTTTTCTGCCATTGCTGAGGGTTGGGATCGTTATGGTAAAAAATTTATAATTTTTTGGGTTTTTGGTAATTATAAAATTAGTGTGGCGAAATATCTCGAACAAGTTGAAATTCCACCTCAATTAAATCCAGCTGTTGATTTTCCTAAAAATATGGGTTATTTAAAGGAAATTATTACGATCGCCAAAAATAAAAATATTCCTATTTATGTTTTATTTACACCTTATCGGGATGATTTATTAGTCAAAAAAGAATTACCTAGTTATTATGCTGAATTTTTAGCTGTGTTAAAAGAGCAAAATGTTACTGTCATTGATAGTTATGCTTATTGGAAGGTATTCCCCAAATCTTTACCTAGTAATTATTTTCGTGATAGTGTACATCTTACGGTGTTAGGTAATTTGGCGATCGCCAATTTGATTTTTGAGAAATTATGGGATAAAAAAATTAAAGATTAAAGATTAATTAATTGAAAATTATCATTAAAAAAATGACGATAAACCCCTTCTGTAATTAAAATGGTGACGATCAAATTTGCTAAAGCGATCATAAATAAGATCAAAATTTGATAAGAAGCTGCATCAAGAGGATTATTACCCGCTAAAACTTGCCCCGTAAACATACCGGGTAGACTTACAACTCCTACAATCATCATCGAATTGAGAGTAGGAATTAAACCAATGCGAATGGCATCGCTACGATATTTATTAATAGCTTCTTTGGGGGTTGCACCTAAACAGAGATAAGTTTCTACTTCTAAACGATTATTTTTAATCATACTAGAGAGTCTTTCCCCCGCCAAAGAAGAACCATTAAGGATATTACCTAGAATCATTCCCACTAAAGGAATTAAATACTGAGGATCATACCATTTTGAGGGTTGTATGATCCAAGTAATACTATAGGCTACAGTAAAGAAACTACTAAAAAAAAGGGCTAACCAAACAGTGGTAAATAAATTTTTGATTTTTTTGCTAATACGATTACGAGTGACGAGAGAGGCGATCGTAATCATGATCATTAATAACATCATGACGATTAAGGGATTATTAACGGCAAAAATAAACTCTAAAATGTAGCCAATAAATAAGAGTTGAATAATTGAGCGAATCGCTGCCAACATTAATTGAATTTCCAAATCTAATTTTTGCCAACGAGATAAAATCATGGCAATTAAAATTAAACCAAAAGTCAAGAATAAATCAAAAAAATCTAACTTAATAAGTTCCATATTTCAATTAAAGTAGGATAGTAGTAGTCTGTCAAAATAATTTTGTCCATAACTTTTTTTGTAATTAAAAATCTCCCTATCACCCCATCTTTTTATTTGGGTTGTAAAGTCCAACTAATCTTGCAATGATAATAGCAGGATATAATTGTCCGATGATGGCTTCCAGATTAGCAAAAGTCATAC
>CAZWLZ010000085.1:0-11924 GCA_964634505.1 uncultured bacterium
TACAAGTAAAACTAAGAGTTAAACAGTGTTTAGAAATTAAACCAGATGATCAAGAATCTTTAAATTTATTAACAGAATTAGATAAATTAATTAACAAAAATAATAAATATAAATTTGTATTTATTTCTTGTTTTTTAGTATTATTAGGAGCAACAATTGGTTATTTTTTTCTTAATGGTATTTCTTTAAAAATTTTTAGCAAACAAGACACAGAAATTAAACAATTAAAATCCGAGTTAATTGAACAAATAAATAATAATAAAAAACTGCAAGATCAACTATATATTGAATTAGTAAAAAATCAAGATCAAATTAATAAGAATATACAAAGAAAAATTGATCAATCTGAACAGCAAATAAGACAATTACAACAACAAAATGAAATTTTAATTAATAAACTTAATGAATTACAAAAACCTTCCATAATTCCTAATCCATAACTTAAAAATACAATTAAAGAAAGAATAAAATTAGGCTTTTTCTTGCTAAATTTAAGCAAAAAAATTTATTAAAAAAACTTATTTTGAGATATACTCAATAATTATGATTAAATTTTCTGTCGTGATCATCAAGAAGAAAAACTATGGAAACAATTGAGTTACAACCTCAGACTTCGTTACCAGATCATACCCAATTACCTTGTGAAGATGGTACATTTGTGAAAAACTTTCAAGAACATCCCCAAAGTATCTTATTAACTGAATCTATTTGGTCAAAGTTGCAAGAAATTCATCCCGATGGTCATTTTTGTATCGGTCAAGATAGTGGTATTTATTGGCGTATAACCGATCCACCAGAAAAAGGTGCAGAAGCGCCTGATTGGTTTTATGTGCCTGATGTACCTCCTACTTTAGATGGGAAAATGCGTCGCTCTTATGTGATGTGGCAAGAGTATGTCGCACCTTTAATTGTGCTCGAATTTGTGTCGGGTAATGGTTCAGAAGAAAGAGATAATACTCCTTATAAAGGAAAATTTTGGGTATATGAAAAGGCGATTCGTGTACCTTTTTATGGTATATATGAGGAGAAAAAAGGCTCTTTAGAGTTGTATCATTTGATAGAAGGTAATTATTATTTAATGTCTCCTAATGAAAGAGGGCATTATTATATCGAAAAAATAGACCTAGAGTTAGGCATTTGGCAAAATGTTTATAAAAATGTTGAGTTGCCTTGGTTACGTTGGTGGGATAAGTCAGGTAATTTACTCTTAACGGGAGAGGAAAAAGCTGAAGTTGAAAAACAACGGGCTGATACTGCTGAAGAAAGGGCTAATTTAGCAGAGTTAGAGTTAATTAAGTTAAGAGAATTACTAGCAGCAAAAGAAAATCTTTAAGGATTTTTAAGGCGATCGCCAAACATACTGTTTGATCGCCAAATCATAATTGAGCAATTGCTTTAGAGATGTATTTTGCTAAAGTCACTCCGTCAACTCCTAATTCGCTATACTTTTTAGAGGCTAAAATTGCTCCTTGTTGGTGTAACCAAGCACTACTAGCTACTATATCTACCTCTTCAGAATTGGACGTTTTTTGAGCAATAAAACCCCCAATTAATCCTGTTAGTACGTCTCCACTGCCTCCTTTTGCTAAAGCTGGTGTACTTTCTTGTATTACCCATGTTTTGCCTTGAGGATTGGCAATAATAGTTTTTGAACCTTTTAATAAGACAATTGCATTACTTAATTGAGCTGCTTTTGCTGTAATTGTTAGACGATCGCCAAAATCTTCACCTTTAAAATGAGGAAAAAGTCTTTTAAATTCTCCCAAATGGGGCGTTAAAATCGTTTTTGCCTCTCTATTCCCTAAAATATCAGCATAATTGGTCATTTTTGCTAATAGATTCAAACCATCCGCATCTAAAATTACTGGTAAATTGGTTTGTAATACTTGATTAAGAATAGATTGTAAATGTTCCGATGTAGTTAAACCGCACCCAATGGCGATCGCCGAATATTGACTTAAATTTAAATCAGGCAAATGAGTTATTACTCCTTGATCATTTTCTGGGCATTCAATAATTAAAGCCTCAGGAATTTTACTGATAAGCAAATTTTTTAAACTCTTAGGAATGGAGATCGAAAGCATCCCAATCCCGCTACTTCTTGCCCCTAATCCTGCTAAAATTGCACTTCCAGCATATTTATTTGAACCACAAATTAACAATAATCGACCTTGTTTATACTTATGAGTAATTAAAGAACGAGATAAAGGTAAAGATTTAATAACAAAACTTGACAAAAGTATCTTTAAAGTATCTTTTTTAGTTAAAACTTGTTCAATAAATTGAGAAGGAATACCAAAATCAATTCTTTCTACTTTGCCAAGATATGGTAAAGCAGCATCTTGAAAAAAAGCCCGTTTCCATAAACCCAAACACAGAGTATGATTTGCCCTGATTGCAACCCCTAAAACTTGCCCTGTATCAGTATCAATCCCCGAAGGAATATCAATACTAATAACGGGTTTTTGCCACTGATTTAACAACCTAATATTTTCAGCTAAATTTTCAGTAATCGGTCGAGTTAAACCAAAACCAAATAAACCATCAACAATTAGATCACAATTGTTTAATTCTTGTATATTATCAACAAATTTAATACCTAAACTAATCGCATATTGATAATGACAAGCAGTTAAAGACTTTAATTGGGCAAAAGGGCAATAAATCGAAATATTATAGCCACTTAAATATAATTCCCTAGCAATAACTAAACCATCTCCTCCATTATGTCCTGAGCCAATTAAAAATCCTACTTTGGGGAACTTTTTTAAGAAGTATAAAATTTTAATACGATTTGAGACTAAAATACTAACTTTTTCCATCAAAGAGGCGATCGGCATTCCATGATCAAAAATGAGATTTTCTAGAGATTTCATCTCGTTCGTAGAGACAATTACCGAAGACGATAAAGCGATATTAATTGACATAATTATGTAGTTTCTTGAAGAAATATAACAAATTTGATGTTTTTTTCCTAAAAAGTAGGCATATTATAGGATAATATTAAAAATAAAGTCTTTAAAGTGTATTTCTTTGAGAAAATTAATTCAGTGATATTCTTTATTTCTTTTTTATAGCAGCGGACAGGTTAGTTAAGACATTTCAATCCTTTAGGTGAGGGTGTTCAAGCCCTTGTTAACTTCTTAACCATTCTGGCGACTGCTATACAATCAGAATCTTATAGATTACAAACATATTTTAAGATAGTTTAATACAGTTATTGCTGATTAATAATTAAATTATATAACGAAAAAAAAACTACTCTTAAGAATTTATCAACATTGGGGATGGTTTGGTTATGGATACTAGAGAAAGCCTTAAACAAAAAATTTTAGCACTCAGAGACGAGCAATTTACTGGTAGATTAGACATCAAAACAGATCAAGGCAAGTCTTGGAGATTATATTTTTGTTTGAGCAAATTGGTATGGGCCGACGGAGGAGATCATCCCTATCGCAATTGGCAGAGGCTTTTATCTCAATTTTGTCCAGAACTAAATAAAAATGTGATTAATCTGCAAGAGGCCAAGCAATTTGAGTGTTGGAATTATCATATAATCATTGTGTTGTTGAAGCATTCTTTAATTAGTAAATCCGAAGCAACTAATTTAATTGAAGAACAAATTATTGAATGTTTTTTTGATATTTTACAGGCAGAAAATAATAATATTTTATGTTACGAAAAAACTTTAATTCCAGCTAGTTTTTTGTGGAAATTGGGGTTAAAAGTTTCGGTTATTTCTTTGACGATAGAAGGAGCGATTAAACAAGCCCAATTAAAATGGAAGGAATGGGAAAAACAAGGTTTATTGTCTTTTTCTCCTAATTTAGCACCACTTATTAAAAATAGGAGTGCTTTAGAAAAACAATTTACTCCTAAAACTTATCAAAAACTTTGTGTGCTATTAAATGGGAAATATTCATTAAGAGAATTGGCTTTAAAATTAAATAAAGATTTACTTAAAGTAACTTTATGGTTAAAAAGTTATTCAGATAAAGGATTAATGGATTTTGTTGAATTACCTGATCTTTTAGTCAAAGTCACTTTAATTGGTGTTACAAATGATTACACGGTAACTAAAATAACTTCTCAACTGAAAAAAATTGCTTGTATTGATGATAGTATGCAGATTTGCCAAATGATGAGTCACATTGTAAACAATCAAGGGTATGATTTTATTGGTATTCAAGATCCTATGAAGGCGTTACCTCATTTAATCAAGTCTAAGCCTGATCTTATTTTTTTGGATTTAGTAATGCCTATTGTCAATGGTTATGAAGTTTGTGCCCAAATTAGAAGAGTTAATCAACTTAAAGATGTTCCTGTTATTATTTTAACGGGTAGTGATGGTGTGATCGATCGCCTAAGATGTAAGATTGTAGGGGCATCTGCTTTTTTATCAAAGCCTATTGATGAGCAAAAAATTGTCAAAAAAATTAATTATTTTTTTAATTTACAAATGGAGAAGTCACAAAATACACAGACATTAAATAATGATGTACGCTTTGATTCTCCTACTTTAGTATAATTAACAGATCAGAAAATTGGTAAATTAAGAAATAAAATAATATAATAGTAAGGTTGTCAAAAAATTACAGTAAGAAAAATTAAATATTATGGCAGTTCCTAAAAAGAAAACGTCTAAATCAAAAAGAGATCATCGCAAAGCCCATTGGAATAAAAAAGCAGCGGTAGCTGCCGACAAAGCACTTGCTTTAGGTAAATCAGTATTAACTGGACGTTCTAATAGTTTTATTTATATAACTAAGGAAGAAGAAACAGAGGAAAACGAAGAATAAATTGATAATATTAGCTAGAGAATTAATTAATTTTATTTTTTTAACTATTTTTTATTTATTCAAAAATCAACAGTTGCAAGGGGTTTTTAACCCCTTATTTTATTTTAAATCTAATAATCCTTGTTCTTTTAATTTGGGATTAAAACGAATTTCTTCCTTACAATTTCTAGCTTGTAATTTGGTATTAATTTCTGATTCTAAATTACGAGCGATTTTTTTGAGAAATTTTATTTTTTCCATTTCACCACTGTAATCATAATTTTTTTTGTCTTGCTCACTCATACCAATTTTAGCATCAATTGGTTGAGTCCATTTTTCTTCATTTTCTGCATTCTGGATATTAATTTGTCCATTTTCCTCAATCCAACTGTTTTTGATTGCTTCTAAAATAGTACGACTAGGGGTAGTAATCAATTGTATTTTTAACCAATAACATTGATCAATTTGTCTAATTAAGTGTTGTTTTAAACTTAAATAAATATTGCGAGAATAACCAATATATTGTAAAATTTTGGTTTGATTGAAGATAGCATAAACACCTATTTTTTTTTCTAATTCTAAATCAATTAACCCATTTTCATTCAAATAAGATTGATATTCTAAATTAGCTAAAGGTACAATTTCTGATGATGTCATTATATACTGAGGTATTTTATTATTATTATTAATTGTCTATTGTCCATGATCAATTGTCCATATTTTTGATTATTTCTTCAATAGCGATCGCCACATGAGTCCAATGAGTAGCACCTTGACAAAAAACGATATAAGGTTCACGCAGGGGGGCATCGGCGGAAAATTCAGAAGTACTACCATCAATAAAAGTACCTCCAGCCATAACCAAATTACTTTCATAACCCGGTTGGATACCGGGTATTGGGGCTAGATACGAACTAATAGGGGAATTTTGCTGAATAGTATGGCAAAAAGTAATAATTTTTTCCGCACTACCTAACTTGATAGCTTGAATAATATCTCGACGTTTGGCCAAAGGCAAAGGGTTGACATCATAACCTAATTTATCGAAAACATAAGCCATTAAATGACTACTTTTAATCGCTTCGCCTACCATTTGGGGAGCTAAAAATAAACCTTGAAATAAAAGCCGATTTTGCTCAAAAGTTGCCCCTCCTTCGCTACCAATACCGGGGGAAGTTAATCGACAACAAGCCTTTTCTACTAAAGCCTCTTTTCCAGCTACATAACCCCCAGCGGTGACAATCGTACCTCCCGGATTTTTAATTAATGATCCAGCCATCAAATCAACACCAACGGCTGTAGGTTCTAGGGTTTCCACAAATTCCCCATAACAATTATCTACAAAACAAATAGTATTTTTATTTTGCTTCTTGACAATGTTAACAATTTGTGCTATATCATCAATAGATAAACTTTCACGCCAAGCATAACCGCACGAACGTTGAATTAAAACTAATTTAGTATGAGGTTTAATGGCAGTTTGTAGAGATGTCCAATCAATTTGTTGATCGCCAGTTAGAGGTAATTCACGATAATTAATGTTAAAATCTTTTAACGAACCTTGATCATGCCCTCGTAAACCAATAACTTCCTCAAGGGTATCATAAGGATGACCTGCTACGGCTAACATTTCGTCACCCGGTCGTAAAATACCGAAAAGACAACTGGCGATCGCATGAGTACCAGAGACAAATTGAACTCTAACAGCAGCTTTTTGGGCTCCCATAACTTGAGCGAAAACTTTATCTAAAGCATCCCTACCCAAATCATCATGTCCATAACCACTAACACTACTGAAATGATGAACACCAATTTTATGAGACTGAAAAGCATTTAAAACATGGCGTAAATTTTGCTTTACTTGTTGATCTATTTCATTAAAAATAGGGAAAAGTGCTTGTTCGGCCTCGTGGATTAATTGAGGAGGATTCATAAAAAATTAACGTAATTATTTAAGGTAATACAAGCATTTTACTTGTAATTAATAATCTTGATTTTTGCATAAAACAAGACTAAATTTCCATTTATTAAAAGTTATGAGTAATCTAAAATCTGAATAAATGACCATGTTATAATTACTAAAATAAATCAGTAAATAAAATTTAGAATAAAAAATTATGACCGATGATAAGCCGAAAATACTATTTCTTCATACCATTCCAGCACAAGAAAAAGAGTGGCTTAAACTGTTAGATTCACAAGAAATAAGGTTAATTATAGAGTCTGTTAATACGAATATTACAGAGTTATTACAAAAGTGGCGTGAAAATCAGATTACTTTACCTGATTTAGTTTTAATTGATATAACGGCTAAGACTCCTGATGGTCATTTTTATCAAGTAAGTTCATTATCTCGTTGGTGCAAAGAGAATAAGATTTATATTAATATTTTTGGGTTGAATGGAGAAGATGAAGATATTTCTAGTTTCCAAGAAAGTTGGGCTAAATATCAAGGGTTAAACGGTATTTTCCCCAAGCTTACCTCAAAAAATTTAATTAGTATTGTGAGTCGCCTAAGTATAATTTTGGGTATTAAAATAAATCCAGTTACGGATAAAAAACCCCCTATGGTTAATACGGTTGAAGATTGGGTAGTATCAGAAGAGGAGGAAAATCAAACTATTTTAGAAGAAAAAACTATCGATACTACTCAAAAAACCCAAAAAAGTTTTGTTTATACTCCCAAATTAGAAAATAATTTTATTTATACTCCTAAAATTGAAAATAATTTTATTCAGGAAGAGAAATTAGTAGAAAAAATTGTACCTGAGATTAATAATCCTATTATTTCTTCCAATGGGGAGATTTTAATTGAGGAAAAAATTACCCAAGAGTCTTTAAAACATGATATTTCTCCTGTGAATCAATCACAAGTTGATCTGGAATCTTTAAATCAAGAAATTGTTAAGAATCCTTTTTCGGCTGATCTTTTTGTGCAAAAAGGGGATATTTATTTATCTCAAGGAAATGATCAACAAGCTTTAAATAATTATGATCAAGCAATAAAACTTGATTCTAAAAATGAAAAGGCTTTATTTGCTAGGGGACATCTTTTGGTAAA
The DNA here is from genome assembly GCA_964634505.1 of uncultured bacterium. GTDB lineage: Bacteria > Cyanobacteriota > Cyanobacteriia > Cyanobacteriales > Cyanobacteriaceae > CAZWLZ01. Next base: position 7,840 of record CAZWLZ010000085.1, read on the forward strand.
ATTAGGGGATTATCGTAATGCGATTAAAGATTTAACTTTGGCTTTAAAATTTAATCGAAATAATCCTTTTGCTTATCATGATCGAGGGTTGGCTTTATTTCGCTCAGGTGATGAACGAGGTGCAAAAAGAGATTATGATCAGGCTATTAAACTTAAGTCTGATTTTAGTCAAGTCTATAATGATCGAGGTTTTTTACAATATTTATTAGGTAATACTAATATTGCCATTCAAAATTATAAACAGGCCATTAAACATAGTCCTAATTATGCTGATGCTTATTACAATAGAGGTAATATTTATTCTGATTTAGGTCAATTTAAAGAGGCGATCGCCGATTATACGGAGGCTATTCGTTGTAATCCTAATTTCGCTTTAGCTTATGGTAATCGTGGTATTGCCTATTATGAGTTAGATTTAGTTGCTGAGGCTATTAAGGATACTACTAAATCAGCTAATTTATTTTACGAGCAAGGAGATTTACAAAGTTATCAACAGGCGATCGCCACTCTTAAACAAATGCAATAATTGAGAAAAATTAACCTTCTTGAGTTAAAGCAATTTGTTCTTCTGGTGCTTCAGCTATCAAACCTTCTCTTCTAAATAACCAGAAATAGGCGATTGCCACCCCAATAAAACCAATAACAAAGAATACCGCTAAACGGTAGTTTGGATCAGCAAAACAGGCTAAAAGAGCTATTACAGCTAAGATAATGCCCACAAAAGCACCGGGTAAACCCAAAGGACTTTGATAAGGGCGAGGAAGGTTACGACGATTAAGTTTGAGTTGAATATAACTACATAAAACAATAGTATAGGAAATAACAGCTCCAGCCACAGCCATATTTAATAAAGCTGGGCCTAAATTGGCGTTATTGGCCACCATACTAATTAAAAAAGTACATCCTAAACCAACTACACCGCCTAAAATTAAAGCTCTAGCAGGGCTTCCGTTGTCATTGGTGACGGATATCCAAGGAGGTAAATATCCTGCCCTCGACATGGCAAATAAAACACGACCGTAGGCATAAATAATACAATGAAAACTAGCAATTAAACCAAAAAGACATAAAAAAGTGAAAATATCAGTAATAATGCCTTTGCCAAAAATTAAACTAAAACCATCAGCCAAAGGCGCACTAGATAAGCCTACAGCGGCCGCATCTTTAACAATTTCACCAGTTTTAGTGGTTACTTCTAAAGGAATGCCTGAATTAAAAATTAAAATTAAAAAAGAAAGTCCTAATAAAGTATAAATACCATTAGTTAAGGATTTAGGCACATCTCTAACCACATTTTCGGCCTCCTCTGCTGCCAAAGGTATTTGCTCGATGGCCAAATAAAACCAAATCGCATAAGGTAACGCTTTAAAAATGCCACTTCCTATCGGTACGGTAGAAGTAAACATCATACTCGGATTAAATTTACCACTAAAAACGATACCGAAACAAAATATTAATAAAGTGGCGATCGCCACTAAAGTAGTAATTAATCCAACTTTGAGAGTAGTTTTTACCCCTAGAGTATTGATGTAAACGAATAAAGCATAAAAAACTATCCACCAAATAGGTTGAGGAATCATGGGCAAAATAGTACTTAAATAAGCCCCAATAAAATAAACAATTACTGCCGGAGTTAAGACATATTCAATAGCCTCCACTACTCCTGCAATATAACCCATAAAAGGATTATAAGCATATCTAGCAAAAGAATAAAAGCCACCAGCATAAGGTAAAGCGGCTGATAATTCAGCAATACTATAAACTAAACATAAATACATCGTAGCCATTAAAACAGTAGCGATAAATAAGCCCCAAAAACCGCCACTAGCTAAACCTACATTCCAACCAGAAAACTCACCAGATATAACCGCACCAACTCCTAAACCCCAAAGTAGAGTCCAATTTGCAGCCTTTCTAAGTTGACGCTTTTGCAGATATTCTCCGTCAATACTGGCATAACGAACAATACCTTTTAATTTTCTTTCTGCCATTTTTTATAAATTTTGTATCTTAATATACTAAATTGCTTAGTATGAAATTAATATCACAAATTAGGTTAAGAAATAACAATTTGAAATTAATATTTACAAACTTCTAAAAATATTAGATTTTAGATATTAGAGCATCAATTTTGTTTTGAGGGATTAAAAAAGAACTAATCGGGAAAAGATTATTAAATCTTAGATCAAAAAATGTCTAAGAAAAAATATATCCTAGAGGTAACAAAGTCCGAAAGAGCGTCTAACTCTCTATCCAATATTTCACCTTACTAAAATTTTTTAATAATTTATTCTTGTGATATTGATTGGATTTATGTGGGATAGGCTTTTAGCGTGTCTCTTTTTAACTAAAATTTATACATCTGACACCTAATAATTTGTCTCTTAATTTTGTTAATATATCTATAATCAATCTTTGCTAATAAGCTTTATGTCACCTAAAACTTGTTACTGTATTAATCCCCATTGTAAGCAACCAGATTTTTCTAGTAATATTACTAATAATTTTTGTAGTAATTGTGGTTCAAATTTAATTATTAATGGTAAATACCGAGTTAAACAGCTATTAAGTGATGATAGTGGGTTTGGCATTATTTATGAAGCTGAAAATAACCAAAGAACAATCCTCAAAGTATTAAAAGAATCACATAATAAGACTCCTAAAGCAATCGATTTATTTAAAAAAGAATATCAAGTTTTATTGAATTTAACGAACCAGGGAATGACGGGGATTCCTCAAGTAGAAAAAGATGATTACTTTCAATATCAAACTAAACAAGGGTTAACTCTACATTGTTTTGTGATGGAAAAAGTAGAAGGCATTGATTTAGAACAATGGTTAAAAAATAATGGTCAACTTTCCCAAAAACAAGCCCTGAAATGGTTAAAGGAAATTACTCAAATTTTAGCTAAAATTCATCAACAAAATTACTTTCACCGTGATATTAAACCGCCTAATATTATGCAAAGAAATAATGGAGAATTGGTGTTAATTGATTTTGGAACGGCTAGAGAAGAAACCCAAACTTATTATCAAAAGTTACAGGGACAAAATGTTACAGGTATTTACTCCCCAGCCTATACTCCCGATGAGCAAAGAAATGGTAAAGCAGTGATGCAGTCAGATTTTTTTGCATTAGGTAAGACTTTTGTACATCTTTTAACAGGTAAATCGCCTTTTGATATGTATGATCCTTATCATAATGTTTTTAATTGGCGAAATCATACAGAAAATATTAATCCTTTACTCTTAGATTTTCTTGATGAATTAATGGCAGTGGCGGCGAAAGATCGTCCAGCTAATACAGATAATAATCTTACAACGATTAAATGAAATTGAAAAGGAAATTTATCAAGGGCAAACAATACCAAGTAAATCTCCTGCAACCACTCAAGTAAAACAACAGCCTTCACTGACGGCTACAGATTATTTTAATCAAGGTTTAGAAAATTCTAAGAAAAAAGAATATGAAAAGGCGATCTCCGATTACACCCAACTTATCAAAATTGATCCTAACGATTCTCATGCTTACAATGAGCGAGGGTATGCCTACCGTGACTTAAAAGAATATGAAAAGGCGATCGCTGATTACACCCAACTTATCAAAATTGATCCTAACCATCTTGGTGCTTACATTTCTCGAGGGGAGGCCTACAATGACTTAGGAGAATATGACAAGGCGATCGCCGATTATACCGAAGTAATCAAAACTATTGATCCTACTATCAAAGATAATCCTACTCTTAGTTCTATTTATGCTCGTATTTACAAGAATCGAGGAGATGCCTACTCTGACTTAAAAGAATATGACAAGGCGATCGCCGATTATACCGAAGCAATCAAACTTGATCCGAAAAATACAGATATAATCTTACAACGATTAAATGAAATTGAAAAGGAAATTTATCAAGGGCAAACAATACCAAGTAAATCTCCGGCAACCACTCAAGTAAAACAACAGCTTTCACTGACGGCTACAGATTATTTTAATAAAGGTTTAGAAAATTATAATAAAAAAGAATATCAAAAAGCGATCGCCGATTATACCCAAGCCCTCAAACTTAATCCTAACTATACTGATGCTT
>CAZWLZ010000086.1:0-11876 GCA_964634505.1 uncultured bacterium
TTTCACCTTTGCTTACTTTATCCCCGGGGGATTTCAACCAAGAAACGATTTTTCCTTCTGTCATAGTTGAACTAAGGGCGGGCATAAATATATCGTTAATCATAAATTCTACTTATTTTTTAGATTTTTTACAGGTCATCTTTTGTCTAATTATACCTTTATGTGATTGCATTTTCTTTAAGGTTGAAAACAAAAAAGCAACTATCGCAAGTCCCAAATTCTTTAATCCTTAACAATGGTTTTCAATCTCTTGCTTAAAGAAGTGAAATGTCTTAACTAACTCGCTTTCTGTTATAAATAATTAATGCTTGTCAGTAAAATTAAAAAAAATTATTAATAAATCAATATGAAAAAAATAGGAATTTTGGGGATAGGTTTAATGGGAAAAGAAATGGCATTCAAATTATTAGAAAATAATTATAATATTATCGCTTATAACCGTAGTGAAGAAAAATTATTACCTTTGAAAAATGAAGGAATAATGACAACAACCGATGAAGAATACGCAATTAATGAAAGTGATTGTTTAATTTTAATGTTAAGTGATGCTCAGGTGATCGCCAAAGTAATCTTATCATCTCAACCAAATTTAAAAGATAAAACAATTATCCAAATGAGTACCATATCACCCTCAGAAAGTCAAGAAATTAAAACAAAAGTTAATAATTTAGGGGGAGAATATTTTGAAGCATCGGTTTTAGGAAGTATTCCAGAGGTGAAAAGTGGAAAATTATTAGTAATGGTAGGGGCAAACCAGAGTCAATTTGAAGAATTTAATCCCTTATTAAAAGTCTTTTGTGCTAATCCAGTCTTAATAGGAGAAGTTGGCACAGCATCAACATTAAAACTCGCTTTAAATCAATTAATAGCAGGATTAACTACTAGCTTTGCTCTAAGTTTAAGCCTAATACAAAAGCAAAATGTGGACGTAAATAAATTTATGGAAATTTTAAGAGAAAGTGCCTTATATGCACCTACATTTGATAAAAAACTAGATAGAATGCTAGATCAAAACTACGAAAATCCAAATTTCCCGACAAAACACTTATTAAAAGATGTCAACTTATTTTTAACCGAAGCTACAGACTTAAAATTAAATACCTCAGCATTGGAAGGCATCCAAAAAATACTTTTAAAAACCCTAGAATTGGGCTTAGAAAATAGTGATTATTCAAGTCTTTTTGCTGCATTAAAACAAGAATAAATCAGAATAATTAAACATGATACTTACACCTAAAGGAAGAAAGTTAAGGCTTCGATCTTAAAATCATCCTCTTCGGATTAATCTATGGGTAGAAAATTGGGTTAATTGTTGTTTTTTACCGTTCTAACAACTATCAAAATTATAACTTATCAACACATTTGACTTTGTAAACTAAACAATAATTGTATTAAAAATGACTCAAATATTAAGGAATTTATATATTAATGGTTTTCGTGGTTTTCAAGAAATTACTCTGGCGGATTTTGCAGATATAAATATTATTGTCGGAATGAATAACTCGGGAAAAACGAGTTTACTTGAAGCTATTGGCATTTTATGTAATCCCTTAAATCCTTTTGTTTGGTTTGAAGTTTCACAACGAAAATTTACTTCTAACAAGGGGTTTTTTCGTAATACTCCCAACTCAGAATCATTAAAGTGGATTTTTAGCCAAAACAAAAATTCTAATAATGAACAGTTTGATCGTGAATTAAATATAAGTTGCGATGGTGGTATTTTTGTAAGTAATTTAAAAGCGAAATTATCAGAAATTTTTAGCCTTGAACTTAATGAGAATATTGAGAATTTGGATATTCAATCAAATAATGAAGAACAATTCAATGAAGATAAGGAAAATGAAGATTATAACAAAAAAGGACTAGAACTAAGCATTGAAATATCTTACCAAAACAAAGAAGATGAACAACAATCACTGTTTGAAAAAAAAGACATAGCTAAAAGTTTTGAGTTTTGGGAAAATGATCGTTTTGTTTATAGAAAGCCAGAGAACCCATTTATTAAGACAAAGATTATTTCTCCTTCTTATTCGGGTTCAGAATCAGTACAATTATCACAAGCAATATTATCAGAAGACAAAGACATTAAAAACGAAATCTTAGAGTTAATTCAATTTTTTGATTCTGATATTTTAGATTTAATAATTCTTTTCCCAAAAGAAAAATATTCAGGTATTTATATTGATCATAAAAAATTAGGAATAACTCCTTTATATGTTTTGGGAGATGGCATCAAAAAAACTATGGCGATCGCCATAGCCATTCAATCGGCAGAAAATGGCATATTAATGATTGATGAAATTGAAACTTCTTTTCATGTATCTATTTTACAATCTATTTTTAGTTGGTTAGTTAAAAGTTGTTTAAGTAAAAATATTCAGCTTTTTATTACAACTCATAGCATTGAAGCTGTTGATGCCATCATAGAATCTGATGTAGATATTAATAAAATAGTTGCTTTTCAATTAAATAATGGTAATAAACGAATCAAAAGATTTTCAGGTAAACTTGTGAAGGAATTACGTTTTGAAGGTGGATTAGATATTAGATAAAAACCATGAAATATTGTTACATTATTGCAGAAGGACAATTGGATATTAAATTTCTAGCCAAATTAATGAGAGAATCTTTTGGTTTATCCTTAATTAAAAAAAAAATCGTTACTTGATAAACATACTAATAAATTTTGGTACAGTTTAATACCTGATAAATTTCCCTATAAGGATGATTTATCAAAACGTTTACCAATTCCCTTATTTTTACAAAATGATCAATATTCGATCGCCATACAAGATGCAGGAGGTTTTGAACAAATCTTTGAGGCATTAAGAAAAATAAGTCTTATCAATTATGAAGATTTATTTAGTATTGGTATAATTTTAGATGCTGATTTTAAACATAAACCAGAAGAAAGATTTAATGATTTAATTAAACAATTAATTAAAGAAAATTTAGAGTACAATTTTAACTTAAATTCCTTAAATTCACTTAAATTAGGGGAAGTAACAACTGAAAAAACTAAATTTGGAGTATTTATTCTTCCTAATAATCAAGATTCTGGTACTTTAGAAACAATTTTAATGCAATGTGCAGAACAAAATTATGATCATTTATTAAATTTGGCAGAAAATTATCTCGAAAACCTTGATCAAAATAGAATTGAATCATCAGAATTGAAAGAGTTAAAAAAACCAGCAGGAGAAAATAAAGCAAAAATTTCGATCATTGCTAGTATTTTAAAACCGGGGAAGTCAATACAAATTTCTGTGCAAGATAATAATTGGATAAATGAAAAAACATTAATATTGCCAAATATTATTCTGATTAGAGAATTTATTGCCAATCTTTTAAATTTTACCTAATAAATTTGATTCCTCTAACCCCTTAAAAAGGGAAATATCAATTATCTTGTGGCACAGGCATCCTGCCTATGATAAAAAAAGACAGGCTACAACTCAATAAAAAAAAGACAGGCTAGAAGCCTATCCCACAAAAATCCCCCTTACTAAAGAGAATTATTTTTGACCATAAATGATCACCGAACTAATTTATCTTATGCTATGGATTATTTAATTTTCTATAGTGAAATTTTGATTATCAATAATTCCCTTCGCCGTTAAAAGATGTTCCCGTTTTCGTTTAGCAATAACTTGCAAATCTATCTTAGTATCAGTTTCATCAACAATTTCTCCCGTCAAAACCTCTAAAACATCCTCCAAAGTAATGACACCAGCAACCCCACCATATTCATCTAACACCACCATTAAATGTTGCCTAGTTTCTTGAAATTTTTTAAGTAAATAATCAGCCCGAATAGTTTCAGGTACAAAAGAGACTTTACGCATTAAATTAGCTAATTTCTCATCCTTTTTACCTTGAATCAAAGAAGCTAATAATTCTTGTTTTAAGGCAATTCCTATCACTTCATCGATAGTTTCTTCTACAATTAAAATTCTAGTATGTTCAGATTCAATAATTTTTTCTTGACAATCACCTAACTTTAAATCACCCTTAAAAAAAGTAAGAATAATTCTCGGAGACATTAAATCACTAGCCGTTAAATCATTTAATTGGAATACTCGATGTATCATCTCTGCTTCATTCTCTAAAATAACTCCTTCGGTGCGACCAATTTTAGCTAGTAATCTAATTTCAGCCTCATTAGTAGTAGGTAGAGATTTTTGCTTAGAAAAAGGGCTAATTACTTGTTCAATTAACCAGACAAAAGGAGTAAAAATAATTGTTAAAAATTTAACAGGAATAGCTAAAATTAAAGCTAAACTATCAGCATTTCGCGCACCTAAATTTTTAGGTAAAATTTCACCAAAAATAATTATTAAAAAAGTTAGTACTCCTGAGAATACACCTAACCAAGCATCTTTTAAAATTTGACTAGAAAAACTACCAATTAAAAGACTACCAACTATATTAAAAATGTTATTGAGAATAACCATTGTGGCGATCGGTTTACTCATTTTATTCTTAATAGCTAAAAGTGCTAAAGCAGCTGGCTTTTTTGTCTCTGCCCATTGCCTTACTTTGAGATCAGACACTGATAATAATACGGTTTCTGTTAAAGAAAAGATTGCTGATCCAGTAATTACTACTATTACCATTAAGAAAAGTGTGACCATTTTAAGTTAATTTTAAAAATTTTTTTAAGTTTTTTAAGAATAGCAAATAATTGGATATTTAAAATAATTTGATTCCTCTAACTCCCTTAATAAGGCGGAATATAGGCCAAAAATTATGTTTAACTAATTGGTTTTCTATTATCTAATTAATTGAATTAATTTCTTTTTTAGATAAAGATTCTAATACTCAATTACGATATTTAAGAGAAGTTAATTGATTTAATCATCAAACTTATCTCTATTGTTTGCTATTATATAATCAAGTTATTTTATATGTGTTTAATTATTTTTTATTGATTATTTTAAAATCAACATAGGTTAATTTTTATATGAGTAAAAATCAGAATTTTGATTACAATTCTCTTGATAGTGAATCAGAATTAGAAAAGGTGTCGCCTCAAACTACTAAAAAAATTAAAAAATTATTTTTTATTCTGGTTTCTACTGGTTTAGTTATCGGCATTATTAGTGCTTTTGCAGTAGTAAAAATTTTAAATCATTTGAATTTGACTGAGACAACACCTCAGTTTAAACATCAATTACAAAAATAATTGTGATCAGAATCATCAGTTATGAATAATTAATGGACTGAATTAGTCCATTATGATTGTTCGTATTATCTTCAAAAGTTATTTTAGTTATATGAATTTTAACGAAAAATACCAAAAACAGAGGTATAACCATGTAAAAAAGTTGTACCCCCTACAGGGCCTATTTCACCACTACAAAAAAAACCACTTAAGGGCGTTTTTGTCAAGTAACGTTGAAATAAATTTGAATCAAAATTAGGTTTATTGTATAAGCCTTCTCCTCTTCCTAAGCAAGAAAACATCAAAGTAGCTGCTGGAGTTAGATTTGAGGCTTGATTGCAATAATTTGCTAATAACATTTCTAAATCTTCGGCTGAAGTGTTAGCGTCTCTTAGGTGAAATTGAACTCTTTGCCCTACTCTAAGCCGATCGCCAATGGCGATCGCCCCATATTTTGGATCAACTCCAACTAAGTTGCGAATTAAAAAATCGCCTTGTTTTAATTCTAATTTGAATTCATCTCTAGCAATACCGATAAATAGAGAATTTTGAGCTAATTCTTGATCTTCAACACTCAATTTAGAGATTAATTTGCGTAATAAACTAAGGGGATTATCTTGATTATCGTTACTATCTTTTAATTCTAAAATAACATTTCTTTCCCCTTCTACTACTTGATATACCTCGCCTATACTGCGACACCCTTGGGCGACAATAGTTTCTAAGGTAATATCACCAGTTAAGGCAACACCAATAACACCTTCAGTGTAAAGTAATTGAGTGGGATCATTTTCTGAATGATAAAATAACCCACTACTTAAACCCATGGTAGTTGAACTTGCTAAACCTCCTACTTTAATTGAACCGGGGTAAGCATAGTCTAAACCTTCTAATAATTCATTAATTTTAGAAGAAAAAGGATCACCTAATAAAATAAAATTAACTTGTTTTTCCATAGAAACGCCTATCAAATCATGCCATTTTTGGGGAGGGCTATCTAAATCAGGTAAGTCTGTATTGAAAATGTGAAAAGGAGTAATTTCAACATTAGGTAAACTAGCCACTGTTAAGCTAATGGCTGGACTTCCTTCTATTTCAAAAGCTTGATCTTCATTCATGCCGATAATTCCGCCCCCGCCACAACCAATGACTACTGGCAAAGGCAATTTATCCAATAATAAACGCATTACTCTAGGATATTCACTAGCATAAACAGAAGAGACAAAAATAATACCGATGTCGGGCTTTTGAGATAAAGACAATTTAATTTTGTCTGTTACTTCTTTGATGGCTGTTTCTAAGGAGAATTGAGTAGAAAGGGCATTAACCCATTGTTGTTTATTCGTCATAATAGTTTTTAATATAATTAATATTTATTGATGTTTATGTTTTCGTATTTATATAATTTATCTAAAAAGTGCTATTTTCGTTAGTTTTATAGTTAACAATTATTATTTAACATAGTAAAGTAATTAATTACAAATTCTCTATTGCCAATTGCCCATTACTAATTATCTATTATTAAGTAACTATCTATTATCCATTACCTATTCCCTAATACCCTAACACCCTAACACCCTAATACCTTAATACCTTAATACCCTCCTAACACCTACTACCTATTCCCTATGTTTAATCATGTTTCTGTTTTAAGTCAAGAGATTATTAATGGTTTACAAATAAAATCTGGAGGCCATTATTTAGATGCTACTTTAGGTGGAGGAGGCCATAGCGACTTAATTTTGTCAAGTTATCCTGATGTTTGTGTTACGGCTATTGATCGAGATTCTCAAGCTATTGATTACGTTTCGGAAAAATTATTAATTTATGGCGATCGCCTAAATTTATGGCAAGGAAATTTTGCCGATTATAATCCTTGTAATATTTTATTTGATGGAATTATAGCGGATTTAGGTGTAAGTTCTCCTCAATTAGATCAAGGAGAAAGGGGTTTTAGTTTTCGTTTAAATGGTAGTTTAGATATGCGTATGGATCAAAATCAAACCCTTACAGCAGCTACTATTATCAATAAATGGCAGGAAAAAGAATTGGCTGATATATTTTATTTATATGGTGAAGAAAAACTATCTCGATCTATTGCCCGTAAAATTGTTGAAAAACGCCCCTTTCAAACTACCACATCTTTAGCAGAAATTATTATCAATTGTTATCCTCCCAAATCTCGTTATAGTAAAATACATCCTGCTACAAGAGTATTTCAAGCTCTCAGAATAGCGGTAAATCAAGAATTAGACTCTTTAGAAAAATTTTTACAAAAAGCCCCATTATGGTTAAAACCAGAGGGTAGAATAGCTGTAATTAGTTTTCACAGTTTAGAAGATCGAATTGTTAAATATCAATTTCGAGATAATCCAGCACTACAAATAATCACTAAAAAGCCTATTATTGCTCAACCAGACGAACAAAAATCTAATCCTCGATCAAGATCAGCTAAATTAAGAATTGCTCAATTATCAACAGTAGAATAGGCATCTTGCCTGTTATAAATAAAGATGGTACAGGCTTCCAGCCTGTACCACAGGAAAGTTATTTCTTATTACTAACAAGATTATTGATCACACTGCTAATATAACCAATTTGAGCATAGGCATAAGCTAAATTATCAAATCTTTCGGCGGGATTAAAAATATTTTTGGTAAATTTATATAAACCTCGTAAACATTTTTCGCCACCTTTGGGGATTTGTTGCCAATTATTACCTCCAGCAATTTCTTCTCGATAACACTCGCTAACTCCTTGCCACCAACTTCGCTCTAAAAACCATTTTTGAGAAAGTCTCTCTGGTTGTACATTATGGGCTACAATCGCCTCTGGAATATAAGCAACTTGCCAATTATTTTTAATGGCTAACTCCGTCATATATAACTCTTCATTAGATAGCAATTTTTTGCCTATTCTCCCCAAATTTTGATCAAAACCTCCTATCTGTTCTAAAAAACTGCGTCTAATGGCATAATTTAAGCCTCTCGGTGTTAATCTAGGATCGGTAATATAAACCATTTCACTACCTAAATCATACAATCCTAAAGCTCCTGCTAAAGATTCTGATAACCAAATCGGTAATTGATCTACATCAGGAGGTAAAATTAAATTAATCTTGCCACCGGCGATCGCCAAATTAGCATTATTGTTATAAGTATCAACTAAAATTCTTAACCATTGACTACTAGCTTCGGCATCATCATCCAAGTAAGCTAAAATAGGGGCGTTAGTGTTTTGAAAACCAGTATTTCTGGCGATCGATAAACCTAATTTTTCCTCATAAATGTATTGTAAACGAGGATTTGATAAACGAGATTTGACTACTTCCGCCGTATTATCAGTAGAAGCATTATCAACTACAATAATATTATAATTATCAAAATCTTGATTTAATAAACTATCAATCGCAGCACCTAAATAATTGGCTCGATTGTGAGTGCAGATAATGGCAGTAATGTCAATAGTATTCATAAATAAATTGATAATTAAAACAAAAATTTTATTATGTTGATATTATCCTAGAAAGGTGATAGATGTTAGGTATTTGGTGTTAGGGATTAGGTTTTAAGAGAAATACAATTAAATTACGTTAAAACTTCAAAAATAGAATTTTATCGTTAAAAATGATCGTCTTTTTGTCTTCCCCTAATCTCTTCTTCCTATTCTCATTTATTCATTTTGCCATTAGTTAAGTTGATCGCCATATCAAAATATCATTATGATTAACACTATTTTAAATAATCGTTATCAAGTAGAAAAATTATTGAGAGAAAAGGCTGGAAGAAAAACTCTTTTAGCCTTAGATATAACTACTGAAGAATTAGTAATTATTAAGTTATTAATATTTAATGATCAATTTTTATGGGATGACTTAAAACTTTTTGAAAGAGAAGCACAAATTTTACAATTATTAATTCATCGGGCTATTCCGAAGTATGTCGATTATTTTGAATTGGATTTACCTAATTTAAAAGGCTTTGCTTTAGTGCAAACTCATCTTGATGCCCCTTCTTTACAAAAATCTTTTGAAGATGGTAGAAGATTTAATGAACAAGAATTAAAAGAAATTGCTCATCAATTGTTAGCTATTTTACAGTATTTACATAGTCATAATCCTCCTGTCATACATCGAGATATTAAACCTAGTAATATTTTATTAACAAATCGATCAGGTAATAGCGTTGGTGAAATTTTTTTGGTTGATTTTGGTTCAGTGCAAAATGTTTTAGCTCATGATGAAGGTACAATAACCATTGTGGGTACTTATGGTTATATGCCCATCGAACAGTTTAGCGGACAAACCTTACCCGCTTCTGATCTTTATTCTTTAGGGGCAACTTTAATTTATTTAGTAACTGGTAAGCATCCTAGCCAATTACTTAAAAATAAGATGCGTATCACTTTTGAGAATAATTCTAATTTAAGTGATGCTTTTATTGATTGGTTAAATTGGTTGACTGAACCTAGTTTAGATGTTAGGATTGAATCAGCTTCTAAGGCGATCGCCATCTTAGATAAGGGCATTATTAGGGGTAATACTTTAACCCAACCTCTCAATAGTAAAGTAATAATTAGCAATACACCTCACAAATTAGATATTATTATTCCTCCTAGAAATTTAGAATTTTCCCTAGTTGAGAATATCAATTTTGAGAAAATAATGATCAGAATAATGATCTTAGTACTTGGTATAGTGCCTCTGATTTTGGGAATTTTATCAATGATAATCGGTGGTAGAGGTGCATTTTTTATCCTTAGTGCTGTTAGTGTATCTGTAATTTTAATAAAAATTCTTAATTTTTTTAAAGAAATTAGATTAACCATCACACCTGAGAATCTTCAAATGATCAAAAAATCTTGGGGATTGCAATATCAAATAATTCAAGTATTCACTAAACAAGTAACCGCCATAGAACATACTTGTCTATCTTCTACCACAGATTCTTTTAATAATAAAATAGAAGTTTATCCCCAATTATATATCTGGATTGGCATAAAAAAAATTATGTTTGTAGAAGAAAAAAGGCTTAGTGCGCCAGAACTTCATTGGTTAGCCCAAGAAATAAGTGATTTTTTAAAAGTTCCTATTCTTCGAGATTAAATTTTTGTCTCTCTGATAGTAGTGCAGTCAAAAACAATAAAATGTTATACCATCACCATCAATGCTTACTCATTAGACATTATCTATTAACAATTATCTATTTTTGAATAATACCGCCACCTAAAACTAGATCACCGTTATATAAAACTCCAGCCTGTCCGGGAGTTACTGCAAATTGAGGTTGATCAAAGATTAGTTTAACTTGATTATTTTCCATCGGAATAATGGTAACTGGGGTTGTTTCTGAACGATAACGTAATTTCACTTCTGCTTTAAGTGGCGTAGTTGGTTTGGCGATCGATACCCAATTCATCCGAGCCAAAATACATTCATTGTCCGTTGCTTTATCTTTAGTTGAAACGATAACTCTATTCATGGCTACATCTAACTTAACCACATAAAGAGGCTCACTATAAGCTACTCCAAGCCCTTTACGCTGTCCAATTGTATAGTTATGGATGCCTTCGTGTTTTCCTAAAATATTGCCTTCTAAGTCCATTATATCCCCTGCTTTTTGATTGATATATTCACTTAAAAATGATTGCATTGAGCCGTGGGCTTCAATTAGGCATAAATCTTGACTTTCAGGTTTTTGGGCAGTAGTCAGATTAAATTTTTCAGCCATTTCTCTAGTTTCGGTTTTAGTTTGATTACCCAAAGGAAAAATAGTTGCGGCTAGTAAATCTTGGGTTAAATCGTATAAAAAATAAGATTGATCTTTTGTTATATCGATGGCCTTTAATAATTGATGGCGATCGCCAATAGGGTCATATTGAACTCTAGCATAATGACCAGTAGCAATTTTATCAATACCTAGTTGATTTTTAGCATAATTAAGCATAGGAGGAAATTTCACAACTCGATTACATTGCGAACAAGGTAGAGGAGTGACTCCTGATTGATAACCATCAATTAAATAATCAATAATATTAGTTTGAAATAAATCACGAGTATCCACAATATGATGAGGAATGCCTAATTGTTCACAAATAGAAGACGCATCAACCATTCCATCCGAACAACATTGTCCTTTCCCTTTCATTAACCATAAAGTCAACCCTTCCACTTGATAACCTTCTTGATGGAGAATAGCTGCCGCCACTGAACTATCAACACCTCCAGACAAACCTACTACCACTTTTTTCATATCAAAATCTCATCAAAAAATACTTTATATTACTTATTATTATGTCCTAACTTTTATTCTCTTGTCATTTCTTAAAAATATTTTGTTTCTTTTGTGTTGTCTTAACTTAAATTATGTCAATGTCTATTTTTAGCAAAAGGTTTAACTTTAGTTTGATTAACACCCTTATCAATTTGTTCTAAAACTAATAGAGGAGTAGGTTTAGCATTTTGATCCCATTCTATAGTAACAACGTTATTTTGAATCGATGGTTGCCAATCTTCCCCCGCCAATTCTGGAGACAAATAAAACTCTAAACATTCTAAAATTTCCGTAATCGTAGATGAACTAGATTGGGCAGGTAACTTAACTAATTTTATTTGAATCCTAAATAATACTCTGGTTTTCCATTGCCCTTCTCTATCTTGTAACTCATAAGTAACATCAAAAGTTTCATTAATTTTACGACTTCCCCCCACGAT
>CAZWLZ010000087.1:0-2190 GCA_964634505.1 uncultured bacterium
ATACATTTTTTCCCTAATTATTATATCAAATTACTAATTTCCGATAAAGTCTATTGTTGCTCTTTTAAGGATAATTGTTCTACTAATACACCCGAACGGAATGTTTGCCAATTACTTCCCCAAAAGTTGTATTTCAGATAGAAATATTCCCCTTCTATTTGGGCATTTAAAATTAAATTAAAATTGGTTGGCTTTTATAATCAGCAAATAAGGCTTGAGCTGTAGCTTCTTGAGCATCTCTTATATTTGTCCACGCATCCCCAAAAAATCTTAAAGGGCGCCCTTGACTGGAGTAATATTCTGCTATTTTCGTTAATTTAGTTTCCACATTATTTTTAATACCTGGTAATTTTCCCATTAAGTCGGCAGAAATTGGTGACAAAAATATCCGTAATGATTCAATTTCGGCATCGCTCAAAAATTGTCTTCTAGTTAACCATAAAGGATTATGATCTTTTTCATAACGCTCATTCATTAATATTAATTGAGTTTCCCTTTCCATCGCACCTCGTGCTAAGGTTATTTCACCATCAAGGCGTTTTAAGGTTAAAGCTAATTCTTTTTCTTCCCCTACTTTCCATTTTTGAAAGTCGAGGTTATTATTAGCGATTTGTAATTGAATTGTTTGCACATATTCAGTTAAAGCACGATTTTCTGCCCATTCTTTTTCTTTTAACCAAGTTTGAAATTCTAAACTACGCTCTTGTAATTCTTGTTGATTTTTTGCCTGAATTAAAGCTATTTTTATATTAGTTTCGGCTCGTTGTTGTTCTAATTTTTGTTGATTTTCAATTTGTTTTTGTGCAATACCTATTTGTGTATAGGTGCGCATTTCTTCGAGTCTTTTATCATTTTCCCATTTACTTTGTGTCATAGTCACATCAAGCTGTTGTTTTGCCTTGACAAGAGCGAGATTTTCTTTTTCTGTAGCTTCTCTTTTAAAATGACCTATGACATTACTAGCCGCAGTAGCTAGAAAAGAAAGAGGTGCTAATAAATTCCAAACCATATATTTTTCTTTTCAATAATATTTAAAATTATTATAAATAAAAATTTTTAGGATTGGTGGAGGTTTAAAAAGTATAAAACATAGCCTAAAAGGCGTGATAAACTAAGAAAAGACAGGCTAGAATCTCTTTTTATCTGATAATCATTAGAAGAAATTATTATTAACCTCGTTTTGCTTCAAACCAAGATTGTAATTGTTTTTTACAAGCAGATTCATTAATTCCCCCTATTACTTCTAAACGATGATTAGAACAACTACTATCTGGTAAATTATATACAGTGCGAATTGTACCAGTTTTAGGATCATCTACTCCATAAACTAATAATCCAATTCTAGCCTGAATTATAGCCCCAGTACACATGGGACAAGGTTCTAAAGTTACATATAAGTTACATTTTGTCAAGTAACAAGAATTTAAAATTTGACTAGCTTGACTGATAGCTAAAATTTCGGCGTGATTAACGGGATTTTGATCTCGATATTTCCGATTTTCCGCTTGAGTAATTAATTTATTATCACTGTCTGTAATGATTACACCCACAGGCACATCGCCATTTTTACCCGCATTTTCTGCTAATGCTAAGGCTTTTTGCATCCAATATAAATGTTGTTGATAGGTTGAATTGTCAATCATTTTTTAGGCATTTACAGTATGGTTACGATTTTTTCTCAAAACTTAAGTGATCATCAATATAATCAATTAAAATGGTGTCACCATCAACAAAAGTAGTTTCTAAAATTTTAGTAGCTAAGGGATTCTCTAATTCTTTTTGAATTGCTCGTTTTAACGGTCTTGCCCCATAAACTGGGTCATAACCGACATTAACAATATAATCTTGAGCTTTTGAGGATAATTCTAAGGTAATTTTTTGTTCCCCTAATAATTTTTGTAATCTTTGAATTTGTAAAGATACGATTTGACGTAATTCTTCTTTTTTAAGAGTATGAAAAATAATTAAGTCATCAATACGGTTAAGAAATTCTGGACGAAAATGTTTACGCAATGACACTAAAACTTGACTTTGCATTTGGTCATAATCAGCATCATCCCCACTAATTTTTAAAATATCTTCACTACCAATATTGCTAGTCATAACAATTATCGTATTACGAAAATCTACCGCTCGTCCTTGTGAATCGGTAATACGTCCATCATCAAGCACTTGTAATAAAATATTAAA
>CAZWLZ010000087.1:2290-11795 GCA_964634505.1 uncultured bacterium
CGGTAATACGTCCATCATCAAGCACTTGTAATAAAATATTAAATACATCTCGATGAGCTTTTTCTACTTCATCGAGAAGAACGACGGAATAGGGGCGACGACGCACAGCTTCAGATAATTGCCCTCCCTCCTCATAACCTACATAACCGGGGGGAGCACCAATTAATCTGGAAACAGCGTGTTTTTCCATATATTCAGACATATCGATGCGAATCATCGCTTCTTCTGAATCGAATAAAAAGGCGGCTAACGCTCTTGCTAATTCAGTTTTACCTACTCCTGTAGGTCCCATAAACAGGAATGAACCGATAGGACGAGCGGGGTCTTTCATACCAGCTCTAGCACGTCTTATAGCGGCAGAAACGATCGCCACAGCTTCTTTTTGACCGATTACTCTTTGATGTAAATGAGATTCTAATTCTAATAATTTTTGTCTTTCTGTTTCTAAAAGTCGATTAATGGGAATACCAGTCCAACCTGCTACAATTTCGGCGATATCAGCTTCTGTTACGTCTTCTCTAAGCATGGCATTTTCTGAGCTTTGAATTTCGAGTAATTTTGCTTCTTTGCTTTCAATTTCGTGTTGTAATGGTTCAAGTTTACCGTGTTTTATTTTAGCGGCTTGATTATAATCATAGGCTCGTTCTACTTTGTCTAATTCTAGGCGAATTTTTTCTTCTTCTTCTTTTAAAAGATTGATTTCATCAAGTAAATTTTTTTCAATTGTCCATTGACCGGTAAAGGCTTTTTGTTGGATTTCTAATTCGGTAATTTCTTCCCTAATTCTCTCTAAATTTTCTTGAGCTAATTGATCTTTTTTCTCTTCTCCTTCTAAGGATAACTTTTCCATCTGTAACTGCATTAAACGGCGATCTATTGCTTCTAATTCGACTGGTTTGGAGGTAATTTCCATTTTTAATTTAGCGGCAGCTTCATCCACTAAATCGATGGCCTTATCAGGTAAAAATCGACCAGTGATATAACGATGAGATAATTTGGCGGCAGCAATTAAGGCGGAATCAGTAATTTTTACGCCATGATGTACTTCATAGCGTTCTTTTAAACCTCTTAAAATGGAAATAGTATCTTCTACGCTAGGTTGTTTGACATAAACTTGTTGAAAACGTCTTTCTAAAGCGGGGTCTTTTTCAATATGCTTACGGTATTCATCAAGAGTACTAGCACCGATACAACGCAACTCTCCTCTAGCTAACATGGGTTTAAGTAAATTACCTGCATCCATAGCACCTTCCCTACTACCTGCACCTACTACCGTATGCAATTCATCAATAAATAAAATAATTTGTCCATCAGAATTGATCACTTTTTTTAAAACCGAACGTAATCTTTCCTCAAATTGTCCCCTATATTTTGCCCCAGCAATAATGCTACCCATATCAAGAGAAATTAATTGACGATTTTTTAAAGATTCTGGTACATCTCCGTTAATAATTCGTTGAGCTAAACCTTCGGCGATCGCCGTTTTCCCTACTCCCGGTTCACCAATTAACACAGGATTATTTTTTGATCTACGAGATAATACTTGAATAATACGTCTGACTTCTTCATCTCTACCAATAACAGGATCAAGTTTGCCATCTCTAGCTTGTTGAGTCAAATCTCGACCGTATTTTTCTAAAACACCTAATTGACTATCATTATTTTCTTCGTCTTCTTGATCAGAAGTACTAGCGGCAAGTTGTTTTTTGCTATTCTTGACAGCTTTTATATATACTTCAAAATCTTGAGGATCTAAATTGAAATTGCGTAAAGTGCGTTTGCCGAGGCGATCGTCTTCAGCAAAGGCCATTAAAATATGCTCAACACTAATTAATTCATCTTGCCAAGACTCACGGCAAAATTCAGCCTTATCTAACATTAAATCTAAAGAACGCCCTAAATATAGTTGATCAACCTTATACATTTGGGGTTGACGTTTGGCAAAAAGTTGTAATTGTTGTTGGAAACGGGGTACATCAATTTTTGCTTTTTCTAAAATTTGATTAGTTATACTTTCTTCTTCTAATAAACCAAGAATTATATGTTCTACTTCTAAATTTTGATTTTTAAAACTACGACAAACATCTTGCGATCGCACAATCGCATCCCAAGCAGTTTCAGTAAATTTATTTGGATCAGTTGGTTGCATTTTCTCAATTATACTTCATCAATTATTCATTATCCTTTATTTCGGTTTTTTTTCTTGTTTAATTCTTTTAAAATGAGAAATTATCAAAATATTCAAGTATCGATCAATTTAACAGAAGGTATTAAAATTAGGCTAAAACTATAAAAAATGAACACAAAATAAAATACTCCAACAGGCAGGATGCCTGTTTGACAAGACTTAAAGTCTCTCTTTTTTAGGGGATAGCAAATCCTCGTTAAGATTTAATCAGGTAATTTATATTGACCGACAATTTTTTTTGCATAATCAGGGACATGATTTTCTAATTTTTGAGGATAATTGCGTTTAACATATAAATAATTTCTAGTAAAGTGAGAATCAATGGAAAACCTTGCATACTCTAAACCTTTAGGACCGATTTTATCAATCACAACCCCCATTAATTTTGCCGCCCACATGGGTAAAGTAACACCTTTGTCATAAGCAGGAATACTATTTTGAACGGCTTGATGGCGATCGCCTTTAGACATAACGTTTTGAGTGTGTAACTGATTTTCAACCAGATTTAACATTTCTTTTCCCGTCTCATTTCTCACTACAATCCACTGCCAACCGAAAGGCGCACCCATATAACCTACAACTAAGTCAGCAAGAGAGTTAACATAATCAAAACAGGTGAGACAAGAAGGGGCAAAAACCTCTTTTAATTGATTAGTTTTTAACCCAAAAAAAGGAACTTTTTCTAATCTTCCATTTTCGTGTTTAAAATGAACATGAAAATCTTGCATAAATTCATAAGCGATAACTGTTTCTGGGGAATCGCTGGTAGTATCTAAAAATTTCTGTAATCCTTGACGAGTAACGTTATCAACACAAGGAGTACCCAAAATATAAAGTTTTTCTAAACCTAATTTTTTTTCCACCTCTCGTAAGGCTTGAATTTGACAACCAACCCCTATAACTAATAGACGTTTCATGCCAGATTTTTCAACCTGTTCTAAAACTGATAAATTTGGTGATAAAGTGGGTTTATTTACTTTTGCCCTTAAAATTTCCTCAGTAGTGGTAGCAATTATCGGTTTAGGTTGAAAACGATCACCATCGCTGTTTTGAACACAGACAACCCCTTCTACCAGCCCTTGAGTTAACATTTCACAGGCGATTGTACTCACAATACCAGTCCATTGAGCCCCTTCTATAGGTTGTTTTTTCTTCGCTGACATCATTTCTTGATGAACACCAAAATATAAATCATTTTCCTTTGTCAAATCACGACTACGGCCATGGGCTACGGTTTCAAGTTCAGCAATTTGTTGATTTAAAAAGGCACAGGCTTCCTTTACATAATGGATATAGTAAGTGTCACATAAACCACATTCGCTACATAATTCTTTAGCTGGGCGACGACTATTAGGTTTAAGGGCTTTTGATTTATAGTGAGTTTTAATATCTTTCATCAAATTATAATTAAGTTATCATTTTTTCTTATATTCCCCTTTTTAAGGGGGTTAGGGGAATCAGCTTCATTTTAATGGCGATCGCCCATATAAATCAGTTAAATGTTTTAAATGATCAGCAATTTCTGGAGTTAAATCGTCAACATGATAACGCCAAGCCCAGTTATTCTCTATCGTGCCGGGGGTATTCATTTTGCAACTGTCAGGTAAACCTAATAAATCTTGAACGGGAATAATAGCCACATTGGCTACGGAAGAAAGTGCTAATCTAATTAAACTCCAGTGAATTCCTTCTTTGCAAATACCGCCTAAAAAATCAGTTACTCTGGCTCTTTCTCGGTGATTTCGAGCATCAAACCAACCAACTGTAGTATTATTATCGTGAGTGCCAGTATATACTACACAATTGCGATCTGTATAATTAAAAGGTAAAAATCCATTAGCACGATCAGAATCAAAAGCAAACTGTAATATTTTCATCCCCGGAAAATTGAATTTATCTCTTAACGCTTCCACTTCAGGAGTAATTACCCCCAAATCTTCTGCTACAAAAGGTAAAACTCCTAATTCGTCCTTTAATATAGTAAATAATTCATCACCCGGAGCTTTTTCCCACTCTCCATTAATAGCAGTTTCTTCTCCTTTGGGAACAGCCCAATAACTCTCAAATGCTCTAAAATGATCAATACGCATGATGTCCACGTATTCAAGCATTCCTTCAATTCTTTGTACCCACCATTTAAAATTATCTTTTGCCAACTCTTCCCAGTCATATACTGGATTACCCCATAATTGACCTGTTTGGCTGAAATAATCAGGGGGTACTCCTGCCATTAAGGCCGCTTCGCCTGTTTCTTCCTCTAAACAAAATAGGTTTTGATTTGCCCATACATCAACACTATCATGAGCTACATAAATTGGTATATCGCCAAAAATTTTAACTCCTTTTTCATTAGCATATTTTTTTAAATTTGTCCACTGTTTAAAGAAAATAAATTGTAAAAATTTCTGTTCAAAAATTTCTGTTTCTAATAGATCACGATTTTTTTGGACTTCTTCTATTTCATAACTGGCGATCGCCTTTTTCCATTGATACCAAGGTAAATTATTTTGGGCTAATTTGAGTGCCATAAATAAACTATAGTCATTAAGCCAATAATCATATTTTTGACAAAATTGATTAAATTCTTGCCAATCTTTTGCTGTAGCTTGTTTTTTGAAGGTTTTACAAGCCTTTTGTAAAAGGGGTAATTTGGAAGCAGTTACTAAGTCATAGTTGACTTTATCAGCAGGTTGTTTTGCTTCTTTGAAAACTTTTTTTAATTCTTCTAAATCAGTTTCGGTTAATAAACCATCACCATATAAAACATCTGGACTAATTAATAGAGGATTACCAGCGAAAGAGGAATAAGCGGAGTAGGGAGATTTATCGGTAGGACTTAAAGGCAATACTTGCCATATTTGTTGATTACTATTAACCAAAAAATCGACAAATTTATAAGCACCATTGCCCAAATCTCCAATACCATAGTTACTGGGTAAAGATGTCGGATGTAATAATATTCCACTTAAACGACGATCAAGCATATTTTTTTATTAATTGATAATAGTTAATTATTCGTAGGATTTTTCCATGAAACATCTCTACCTATTAATATTTAATTATTAACTGTCAACTGTCAACTGTCAACTAATTAACTAAGGTAGTACAATAACTGAGTAATATTTCTTTAATATAAAAAGAATACCTTCAAGGTCAAATATTTGGGTAATTGCTAAAATAAAAGTTCTTATTGTAATATCTTTATTTTTATCAAAAATTATGCACCTCCATATAATTGAACAATGGCAACACTCTCATGATTTTTCAATTGATCATCATCACGCTGAAAAAAATACCACAATTGTACTGGTGATTACAGCTTTAGCCATGATTGTTGAAATCATTGCAGGGATGGCGTGTGGCTCGATGGCACTATTAGCTGATGGTTGGCACATGGCAACTCATGTTGGTGCTTTTGGCATTACTCTTTTTGCCTATCAATACGCTCGTAATCATGCTAAAGACACTAAATATACTTTTGGAACGGGAAAAGTTAGCATTTTAGGAGGATTTACCAGTGCCATTGTACTCAGTGTAATTGCTTTTATTATGATCATTGAATCTTTTATTCGTTTTTTACAACCCCAACTTATTCATTTTAATGAGGCAATTTATGTTGCTATTATTGGTTTAATAGTTAATTTAATCAGTGCCTTATTATTGGATAGTCACGATCATCACGACCATCACGATCATCACGACCATCACCATGAAGATCATAATCTTCGAGCGGCTTATCTTCATGTTTTGGCAGATGCTTTAACTTCTATTTTTGCTATCTTTGCTTTATTGACAGGAAAATTCTTAGGATGGGTTTGGATGGATAGCTTAATGGGATTAGTCGGTGCTTTTGTAATTGCGAAATGGTCTTATGGATTGATTCAGGAAACGGGTTTAATTTTACTTGATGGGGGAATTGATAAGCAAAAAAAATTAGATATTATTAATGCCATCGAAGAGGATGCTGATAATAGGGTGACTGATTTGCACGTTTGGAATATTAGTCCCCATCATATTTCTGCCACAATTTCTTTAGTTACTCATTATCCCCAACAACCATTATATTATAAAAATTTATTAAAACATATTGCTGCTCTGTCTCATGTGGTTATTGAAGTTAACCATTGTACGGGAGAAGTTTGTTTAAATTCAAAAAAAGATGATCACTAAATTTTACCTTTTTATGAAATTAACGATCGCCAAAAAAACTTCGGTAATGCCATCATTCTACGCCAACGATAAGGCTCTTGATATAAGCGATATAGCCATTCTAAATTATTATTTCTGAGGAATTCTGGGGCTCTACTTTTGACTCCTGCCCAAATATCAAAACTGCCTCCTACTCCGATAAAAATAGCAGAAGGACAAAGATAACGATGTTCTGTAATCCATAATTCTTGGCGTGGAACACCTAAACCAACTAAAATTACTTTGGGTTGTTTTTCTTGAATCGTTTGATACCATAAATTTTGATCTTCTGGTGAAAGAAAACCATGATTAGCAATAATATTTATTTCTGGAACTTTTTTTTGCCAATATTCTTTGGCTTTTTCGGTGATTCCGGGGGCTCCACCATAAAAACAAATAAGATTTTCTTCTCCTTTTTTTCCGATATTTTCTAATAATAAAGAGGCTAATTCTATACCCGGAAAACGTTTTTGTTTTTTACCTTTTTTCCATAAATAAAAAATAACTCCTGCACCGTCTGGAATCACTAATTCTGCTTTTTGAATAATTCTAGCTAGATTTTCGTCATATTGAGCCATCATAGCCATTTCTGAATTTAAGGTTACGACATGAGTACTTATCTTTTCATCTATTCTTTTTTCTAACCAGTTTAGATAATTTTCGCCTAAATGTACTGGTAAATTTAATACTGAAAATTCGGTTATATCTTCCATAAATAAAATAAAAATTCTTCTGCTAAAAACTATTTTTTGTCTTGATCAAATTATCTAATAATTCTTTGTGTAATAGGGCTTTTTTTTGCAAAGAATTAATATCATCAATTGATAATTGTTGTGGCTGATTATAATTTTTCAACCAAGCATCACTAATCAAATTAGGGTTCTCAGGGATTTCAGGTAATGTCCAACCTACTAAATTTAATTCTCTCATTAAAGTGGTTACTTTAGGATCATAACTTAGGGCAAAACAGTTACTTCCTTCAGCAGCCGCCATGATTAAACTATGTAATCTCATCCCAATGGTCATTTTTATTTGTTTAAATAATCCTTTCAATTTTCTTGGATTCTCAATCATTATAATGTGATTTTCGCCTTTTAATTTCAAATTAATTTGTTTGGCGATCGCCAAATCTTTAGATTTTTGAAAGGGAATTAATAAGATAGTAGTGTTTGTAGCTGTTTGAAATAAATTTAAGGCATCAATCAAATTATTTAATATTGTGTCAGTAAGTTGAGAATACGATCGCAAATTAACAGCAACATAGGGAGACTTTAAAGTATCTAAATCCTCAAAAGGTTGACTAGATAAACCCCAAACCAAATCAGGTGCAATAATATAATCAATATTCCAATCCTTTAAAATATTAGCAGAGTTTTGATCTCGCACACTAACGGCATTAAAATTACGAAAAACTTGTTTAGCTAACCATTGAGAAAAAGGATGCTTAAGAGGACCAATTCCTTGGGCTAAGGCGATCGTTGTGATACCCTGTAATTTAGCATAACCCATTAAAGTAGCATAAAAAAAAGGACTTCTAATACTACTAGAATCTTGCATCAAACTACCCCCACCCCATATAAAATAATCATGTTTGCCCATAGTTGAGAGCAAATTAAAAATATCGATACGAGAATAACTTTCTACCTGATAGTCTTGTCGTGTTTTTTTGGGATTAGCAGATAAGACAATAGGATAAAGATGAGAAGGCAATATCTCTAACACAGCCATTAATAAGGCTTCATCTCCAGCGTTATCTTGTCCATAATACCCACAAATTACACATTTATTCATCGATTACTTATTAATCTTTTTTTTATTTATATTTATTTTTTTACTTTAGAAAGTGATTTTATCTCATCCTTTAACCTAACACCTAACACCTATCACCTTAATTATTAATTATTAATTTTTACTTTTAATCCTTGATTAATAAGGGATTGAGCAACTTGATCAGCCTTTTCTTTGTTAGTAAATACTCCCACTTGTAACATAGATTTGCCTTTATAATTAGTACGAAAAGCATCAGGATATTGACTCCTAACTTTTGATTCCTGATCGTTATTTTTAATTTCTACTATCACTTTATAGGGATTATTATTAGAGTTTGAGTTTCTACTATTAGAGTTAGGATTATAAGCCGTATCAATATTACTAATATTTCTTTTAGTTACAGATGTATTACTGTTATTGGGTGCAATGATTAAAATATCTGCTAAATTACGTCTCTTGGGCAAATTTTCAGGTTGTGATGTTTCTGAATTATTTGATTGTTTTGCCGAAGTTTGAACAGTATTATTAGTTTTAATGATTATGTTTGAATTAGGTTTTTCTTGAATACTATTAATGTTTTGATTTGATGTTATTGAAGTATTATTACTATCATTTTTTCGATAAGGTTCATTAAGAGGAGGAGGAGCTGGTAAACTATTATTACTGGTAATACTATTACCTAGGGGAGTAGGTGAAGTTGGTGTCGGATTACCTTTAATTGTTATCTCTTCAGTAGCTGGTTTTTTTGTAGGTAATACTAAATTATTATTTGTTTGTTTCTTATTCGTAGTGTTTGTCAATGTTGATTGATTCTGTATAGTCGGAGAATTATTGTTGGAATCATTATAATTATTACTATTATCTGGGGTAATTTCAATTACATTACCTGTAGTAGGCATTTCGGGAAAGGATGGAGATAATTCTAAATTCTGATTATTGGAGTTATCGTAAGGTGATTCACTATTATTAGAAATTAAATTATCAGCCACTAAAGATTGATTTTTTTGATTATCTATACTTGAATGTATTTTATTTTGAGTGATAAGAGTTTTGGCAATTATCGGTTTAAAGGGAATGAAAGTAAGAGGAATACTAATTAAACTGAAACCCAGATATATTTTTATTAATTTATTAGATGTAAAAATATTTTTTCTATTGCTCATTGTCATTATTAATTAGTTATTGGTTGACATTTATTAATTATTGTAAATTAATCATTATAGCAGTCATCAAAAATTTAGAACATAAAAATTTTTTGCTAATAGAAAAACCCGTTTAAACGGGTTAATTTTTAATATAATAGGATACCCCCAAGGGAATTCGAATCCCTGTCGCCTCCGTGAAAGGGAGGTGTCCTAG
>CAZWLZ010000088.1:0-11652 GCA_964634505.1 uncultured bacterium
ATAGCGTTCACGGCGACTTTTTTGGTAGGGTGCAGCCGCTCGTAAAGTAGCATCTACAGCAATTCTAGTTACTTTACCTCTAGGAATCATTGGTTTAATATAACGTCCTCGATCATCAGAATAAATCAAATTACGAGAGCCAGATTTTCCTTGACGTTGAGCCATTTGAGCAAAATATAACACACTAGGATCAAGAATTACTCCTTCAATATCAAAGACAAATTCTTGAGGAATATCAGGTTGCTCTTTTTGTTCTTGATTTTCTTCTTTATTTTGATCATCTTCATTATCATTATCCTCCTCTTGATTTTCCTCTTTTTCCTCATCCTCTTTATTTTGATCATTTTTAGGTGGTGGAGGAGGTGGTGGTGGTTGCATTTGATCCTCTGGAGGAGTTTGAATGACGGTAGATCGAGGTACAATAACTAATTCAACGGCTTTGCGTAAATCTTCAGCAGTGATATTATTTCGTCCTTGTAAAGCGGCACAGGCTTTAGCTACTCTGACGGCAAAAATTTCGGCACGATGACCTTCCACCACGCCTCGTAAGGCTTCTTGTACTAAATAGGTAATTTGATCTGTGGTAATTTTAACTTCTTTTAACCATTCTCTTGCTAAAATAATTTCCGTTTTTAATGCGTCTAAATCTTCATGGTATTCTTGAAGGAATTGTTGAGGGGAAGCAGCATAATTAACAACTTGATCTACTGCTGAGACTCTTTCATCTAATGCTAAAACTCCATCGGCGGACAAAGTAACGGCAATTCTATCTAATAAATGTTCTCTTAATTTGCCTTCTTCTGGGTTATAAGTGGCGATTAATAGAGGTTTACAAGGATGAGAAAAACTAATTCCTTCTCTTTCAATTTGATTACGCCCTTCGGTTAAAACGGTTAAAAGTTGGTTAGATATTTGTTCATCAAGTAAGTTAATTTCATCGATATATAAAACCCCACGATGGGCTTGAGCTAATAATCCGGGTTGAAATATAGGTTCACCTTTTTTTACTGATTCTTCTACATCTACTGAACCTAAAAGTCGATCTTCTGTAACTCCTAAAGGTATTTGAATAAAGGGAGTAGGGATAATTTCTGTGGGGATTTCTGATGAATTTTGATATAATTCTTGAGTTTTTTCGTCCCACTCATTGCTATTATGGGGATCACAATTGAAAATATTATTTTTAATTATTTCGATGGGAGGTAATAATGTATGGATTCCTCTGGCCATAACTGATTTAGCTGTACCTCTCTTTCCGGCGATCGCCACTCCACCTAACCCCGGATCGATCGCCGCCAATAATAAAGCAGTTTTTATAGCTTCTTGACCGATAATAGCAGTTAAAGGAAATCTTAAATTAGCTCTAGTTGATGTTAAAGTAGGCATTAAAATAGGAAGATTATTATAAATAATATAAATATAAACTTATATTTTACCTTAGATTGGTTAAGGTTAAAATGATTAATGTTTGTGGACAATGTCCGCTTTAGTACTAAAAAAATAATAGAATTAGATTATATAATGATTTTCGAGATACCTAGATGATGATAATGGAAAGAGATGCCGAATTTTCTCCTGATGAAATTTATCGTTACGCATTATGGAGAATTTGGGATAGTAACAAGCCCAAAATAATGTTTATTGGTTTAAATCCTTCTACCGCTGACAGAAATAAAGATGATTCAACTATCAAGAGGTTGTACAAATATTCTCAAGATCAAGGATACGGAGGTTTGATTGTTGGAAATTTGTTTGCTTTTGTAGAAACTGACTCAAAGAAATTAAAAGATTTTATAAAAGAAGGAAAAAATATAATCGGTATTGACAATGATATGTGGTTGGAAAAATTATCTAAGGAAGAGAACATAAAAAAAATAGTAGCTATATGGGGAAACGAAGGAATATTGTTGAAAAGAAATGAACAAATTATTAAAAATTTTCCCAAATTAGATTGTTTGAAAATCAATAAAACTGGACAACCTAGACATCCATTGCGTTTACCAAATAATCTTACTTTTATACCTTTTAATTATTAAAAATTGTAGAGTGGGAGATGGTCATCTTACAAACTATTATAATACGATTAAATGATAAGAAAAAAAAGTCATATACTATGAAAAAAGTCACAATTACATTAGAAGAGAAAGTATTAAATTTTGTCGGTAAACAGGCTAGAAGAAACCGCAGTAATTATATCAATCAATTATTAAAAGAAACCTATCAAAAACAATTAGAAAAAGAAATGATTGAGGCTTTGCAAGACGATGCAAAAAGTCCAGAATATAAGCAAGAAATAAGAGATTGGGATGCAGTTACCGGAGATGGAATAGAATAAATAGGACTTTTAGGAACTTGAGAAAATGAATATTGGTTACAAATTCAAAATGTAATTAAAATCGTTTTAGGATTTGATTTTTAAATCAAAGATTTTTGACATAATTATTCAAATCTCGAAGAATTGAACAGGGTTTATCATTTGATAAACGATGAATATCATCTTCAACTTTAAATTTTTTCCAACTAAAAGGTGCTTTGTTACAAGCTGACATCCATAATAAACTTTTTGCTCTAGTTATGGCTACATATAGTAATCGATAACTTTCAGCTTTGGTTAGTTTCTCTGTTTCTTCCCATGCTTCTAATAATGATGGTAAAGTTGTAAATTCTTTATTTTCATAATTAGAATGAACTACAAAACGTAATATATTTCTAGCTATATCGGGTAAAGAAAAATCGCCTAAAAATTCTGCTTCTTCTAATACATAAGGTTTAGAAGGAAACATTTTTCGATTTAAAAAGGGTAAAAAAACATAATCCCAATCTAATCCTTTGGATTTGTGCATGGTGATAATTGTTACTTGTCCTTTTTTGGTATAAAGATCATCATTTTCTTCTTCTATTCCTTGAAAATTATTATTTCTCACCATCGTCATTAATTCTAAAATCATCATTTTCAGAGAACTTTTTTTACTAATTTCTTGATTGATTTCTTCACTTAATTTCTCAAGGGTAGCTAATTGCGAACCATCATAGTTTAAAAGTAATCCAATAAAAGGGATTAAACGATGATTTGGTAATTCTAATTTAGCTTTCAGTAAGCTACAAAGATATTTTTGAACTTTTTGGTAGTCATTTTCTGGTGTTTTATCGATTACGGTAGGATAAAGTAATATTTCTGGATAAATACTTAGTTGCGATAAATTTTCTATTTGTAAAGATTTTCTTTCTTTGAGTATGGCTAATGTTTTTTCAAAATAGGTTGTCGAGTGAGGAGTTTGAATAAATTTTAATAACGTCAGTATTTCTTCTAAAAGATAACCATAATTATTGCCATCGCTTACTAATTTTACTTTAATTCCTTTTTCTTCTAAATATTGTAATTTTTGATAGACAAATTTTCCTTGTTTATTTTCTTTTACTAAAACTGCTGCGTTTTTCGCGTCTAATTTTTCCTCATTACAAAATAATTTTGTTAGGCGATCGCCAATTGCTGTCACTGTTTTATAAATGTCATAATGATGAAGATAAATTTCAACTCCTTTATCTTCGGGTTGTGGATTAGCATTTAATTGAGGATCATTTTTGGCTACCAATTCAATATATTGTTGACGAAAAGGTAATTTTATTGATTTACTATTATTTTTTTGTGTCTCTTTATTAACTGTATCAAGAAAATAATTAGCAATTTTAATAATAATCTCGCTACTTCTACCCGCTTTAGTCATAGTAACTAAATTTTTTTGTAATTCTAAATTTTCACAAAATTTTCTAAAATAAAGAGGATCAGCTGTGGTAAAAGTAGAGTTAATAGCTTGATTTGGATCGCCAACTCTGATTAAATTTTGACTACCATCCTCCGTTGTTGCCAAAATATTAATTAATTTCCCTTGTAAAGGTGTTGAATCTTGGGCTTCATCTTCAAATACGGCGAAAATTTGTTGTTGCCATAAATCCCTAGCTTGATTATTTTCTAACACTCGCAACGCCCCTAAAATCATGTCTTCATAGTCAATAAAATTATTTTGTTTCATCAAAATTTCATATTCTCGATATAAATCGCCCCCCATTTTTAATAAATTATATTTGTCTTCTCTACTATATTCATTAAAATTTGCTAATTCATTGGAGGATAAACCAGAACTTTTTGCTTCTTTAATTAGAGAGTAAGCCAAGTTTGGTAAAATTTGCGATCGCAACACTAATTGACGACGTAATTTTTCCGAGTCTTCTATTTTTAAATTATCTTTTCCTTCAATTAAGGTTTGCCAATCTTGCCAATTTTTATTAATCCATTTTTCTACGGTATTTTTAATCATGTCATGGCTAGGATTTGGATCAATTAAAGTAGTAGAATCTAAATTTAATTGAGATAAGTTCGGGTATTGACTAGCGATATTTAAAGCTAAAGCGTGAATAGTTTGTACACTAAAACCAATGGGAGGTAATCCTAATTTGGCTAATTGTTTGGTTATTTCTTGTTTTATTTTGGTAGTAGCTGATCTGGTATAGGTTACTATTAATAAGTAAAATTCTTGATTTAATTTATTTTTAGCTATGGCGATCGCCGAACCTACCGCTAAACTATGAGTTTTTCCTGAGCCTGGTACGGCTGAAACTGCCAACTGGCCGCCTTCCCAATCTGTTAATTTTTTTTGTTCGAGGCGAAGTTGATCAATAATACTATCTAACATAATTTAATAA
Organism: uncultured bacterium; assembly: GCA_964634505.1. GTDB lineage: Bacteria > Cyanobacteriota > Cyanobacteriia > Cyanobacteriales > Cyanobacteriaceae > CAZWLZ01. The sequence continues at coordinate 4,702 of CAZWLZ010000088.1, forward strand.
TTGACAATTAACAATTAACAGATGACAATGATTTTATTGCAGTCAAACTTGATATAAATTTTAATTATGTTTAATCTTATCACAGACTTTATAGTCTATCAGAGACAAGCAAAATAATTGTCATATTGCATAGCACAAAAAAAACTAATTTGTCAAGAGCAAAAAAATATTTGTAAGATGAAAAATAATAACTACAACTTTAATTAATTGAAAAAATCTAGCTATTCAACACTTTTACCTTATATTCGTCAAGAAATTGTTACCATTTCTTGGGCTTTAGTTTGTACTATCGGTTTTACCATTTTTTGGCCTATTTTGGCTTGGTTAGCAGGAAAAATGGCTAAATTTATCGGCAATGGTGATACTAAATCCATTATTTATTTTGCGGGAGTAGCGGCGATCGTTTTTTTAGTTCGTGGTGCTGTACAATATGGGCAAGATTCCTTAATGGCACAAGCTGCTTTAAAAATTGCCCTAGATTTGCGTAAAAAAGTTTATTCTCATCTACAAAAACTAAGTTTAAACTATTTTGAAAAAAGTAAAACAGGGGATTTAGCTTATCGTATCACTGAAGATATTGATCGAATTGGGGAAGTTATTAACAAAATTTTTCATCAATTTATTCCTAGTATTTTACAATTAATTGCTGTTTTAGGTTATATGGTTTGGGTTAATTGGCAATTAACTATGGCGGCTTTTATTATCGCTCCTTTGATGGCATTTTTAATTACTCTTTTTGGATCAAAGTTACTAGATTTGACAAGAAAGAGTCAAAATCGTGTCTCAAATTTAGCCTCATTGATTACTGAAGTTTTTTCTGGTATTAGATTAGTTCAAGCTTTTGCTGCCGAAGAATACGAAATTAAACGCTTTAGCGAAGAGGCCGAAAATAATCGCAAAAGTAAATATTTAGCAGAAAGAATTAAGGCACTTCAATTTGTGGTAGTGGGTTTTTTAGAGGCTATGAGTGTTATTTTTCTTTTCTTTTTGGGAGGTTGGCAAATTTCTACAGGTAATTTAACTGCCCCTGATTTCGTTAGTTATGTAGTAGCTGTAGCTTTATTAATCGATCCAATTTCCATCACTACCAATAATTATAATGAGTTTAAACAGGGGGAGGCTTCTGTTGAGAGGGTTTTTGAGTTATTATCAGTGCAACCTACTATTATGAATAAACCCGACGCTATTAGTCTGAATTTAACTAATGGTAAGGTTGAGTATCAAAATATTTCTTTTGCTTACGAATCAAATAAACCCGTATTAAAAAATATTTCTCTAACGGCAAATAAAGGAGATACGATCGCCTTAGTAGGCACTTCAGGGGCTGGTAAAACCACTTTAGTTAATTTATTACCGAGATTTTATGATAGTAATGAGGGGCAAATTTTAATTGATGGTGTCAATATTCAAGATGTCACTTTAAAAAGTTTGCGTCAACAAATTGGTATAGTACCTCAAGAGACTAATTTATTTTCAGGTACGATCGCCGAAAATATTGCTTTTGGACAAACGGAATTTGATTTACAAGCGGTAGAAAATGCTGCTAAAATTGCTAATGCCCATCAATTTATTACTGATCTTTCTCAAGGATATTACAGTTATGTAGGAGAGAGAGGAATTAGTTTATCAGGTGGGCAAAGACAGCGAATGGCGATCGCCAGAGCTATATTTTTAAATCCCAAAATTTTAATTTTAGATGAAGCCACATCATCTCTTGATTCTGAGTCAGAAGCCTTAGTACAAGAGGCATTGGAACGAATTATGACCGATAGGACAGTTTTTGTGATTGCCCATCGTTTAGCTACAGTTAGGAGAGCAACTAAGATTTTAGTCTTGGAAAAAGGCGAAATCATCGAATCTGGTACTCATGAAGAGTTATTAGATCAAAAAGGACGTTATTCTGGTTTTCATGCCCAACAATTCCGTTAAAAATAGTTTTATCAAAAAATAGAGTTGTTGCAAAATAGTGTTTTGACAAAATTTAGCTCTTATATGACAAGGGTTTTAGACAGGTAAAAATTTAATTCGCAACAAGTCTAGTCTTTATAAAAAATACATTAGCTTTACAGATAAAATAGAAAGACTATATCCTAAAATATGTTTTTTATTCACGTTAATTTATTATAAAGAAACATGATAAGAATAATCTTATTAGGGAATGCAGGGGCTGGAAAAACCACAATGGCTGGTCGTTTGATTCAAAATAAATCAATTGGATACCTCTCGTTAGACGAAATTGCTTGGAATGACGGTGCCGAAAGGAAACCACATGATGATAGCGTTCTTGAATTAAAAGAGTTTCTAGTTAAAAATGAGCAATGGATTATTGAGGGTTGTTATAGTGATCTGATCAAGGTTGCTTTACCCCTATGTACTGAACTGCGGTTTTTGAATCCGGGTATCGAAGTTTGCGTTGAACATTGCAAACAAAGACTATGGGAACCTAAAAAATTTTCTTCCCAAGAAGAACAACAAGCGATGATTGAGGAGCTTATCAAATGGGTTCGAGAATATGAAAATCGTGACGATGAATATGGTCTGAAATGCCATCGCCAAATCTTTGATACATTTAATGGTCTAAAGCGAGAATATACAAATGTTTCATCTTATCAAGATATGTAACAATGGCGATCGCCAATCTCTTCCTCGCTATTAGAGAAGGGCAAAACAACTAAAATTTTACGCTTTTAAATACTAAAATTTCAGAATATTGGATTACTTTTTAATTAACTCAAAATCAAACGGCGTAATTGATCTAAAGCCTCATTTGCACTGAGAAGACGGATTAAATCTCTACTTCTATTTACGCCAAAATTTAATTTAAAACTAATAACTTGATTATCTGGTTTGGCGATGCCAATATAGACTAATCCCACTGGTTTATCTTGAGTGCCTCCACTAGGTCCAGCTATCCCCGTGATACTGACACCCCAAGAGGATTTTAGGAGTTTTTTGACCCCGATCGCCATTTGTTGGGCTATTTGGTCACTTACTGCCCCATAGGTTAACAAATCATCGGAGGATACCCCTAACTGATTTACCTTAATTTCATTGGAATAAGCAATGATACCGCCTAAAAAATAATTTGAACTTCCAGAAATTTCGGTTAAAATTGCCCCTAATTTCCCACCAGTGCAAGATTCGGCCACTGTTAAAGTTTCTTTTCTTTGCTTTAATAAATCACCAACTACTGAGGCGATGGTATCCTCATCACAACCAACATAATCTAATCCAGCAATTTGTTTAATTTCATTTTCAATAGGTTTAATTAGGGTTTGGGCAATAGATTTATTTTGAGTTTTAGCGGCGATTCTCAATTTGACTTCCCCATGGGAAGCGTAAGGTGCGACTGTGGGATTTTCTAAATCAAATAAATGGTTTACTTTTTCAGCCAAAGCGGATTCCCCAATTCCTCTAAATTTCATCATGCGACTGTAAATAATTTCTTTTCCCCAGCCTTCATTTTTCAAAAAAGGGATAGCAGTATCTTGCCACATTTGTTTCATTTCTACTGGCACTCCCGGAAAAGTAAATATAGTTAAATTTTCCTTAAAATCATGTTTTACTGTTAATTGTTTTATTGGTTGCCAAATCATACCGGGGGCAGTGCCTGATAAATTGGGTAATATATCCGAACCTTCTGGTAATAAGGCTTGTTTACGATTATTATCGGTCATTTTTCGCCCTCTTACGGCAAATTTTGCTGCCATATCTTCGATTATTTTATCTCTTTGGGTTAGGGGAGTATTAAAAAAATTGGCGATCGCCAAAGTAGTTAAATCATCAGGAGTAGGCCCTAAACCGCCTGTAAAGATCAGAATAGAAGAGCGTTTACAAGCAATATTCATTACCTCATGTATTCTAGGAATATTATCACCAACTACAGTTTGATAATAATGAGGAATACCTAATTTGGCTAACTCTTGGGCTAAATACTGGGCATTACCATTAAGAATATCACCTAATAATAATTCTGTGCCAACGCAAATAATTTCTGCTGTCATTTTTGATAGTGAATAATGAATAGATAATTATAGCAGTCGTTAGGATACTTAGGATATTAATAAGGGGTTTAACCCCCTTGTCTGTAAAAATTAAAATGCCTTAACTAACCTGTTTGTTGCTATATTTTAAATTACCAATCAAATAAAGTAAAGCCATTCTCACAGCAACACCGCTAGTAACTTGTTGAGAAATCAAGCTAAAATTAGGATCATCCATTAACTCTGAACTAATTTCTACTCCCCTATTAACAGGGCCAGGGTGAAGTATTTTAACAGAAGGCTTACAGCTTTTTAGGCGATCGCCAGTTAAACCATATAATTGATGATATTCTCGTAAACTAGGCAATAAATAATCAGTCATTCTCTCCTTTTGAAGTCTTAAAGTCATTACAAAATCAGCATCTTCTAAAGCAGGTGACAACTGATGATGAATAAATAAATTATCTTTTTGATGAACAGGAATAGTATCCGCAAAACGTTTAGGTAATAAAGTAGGAGGCGCACATAAATGAAGTTTAACACCCGCACACAACAAACTATTAAGATTAGACCGAGCAACCCTAGAATGTAAAATATCACCTACTATAGCAATTTTTTTATCTTTTAAGAGAGAAATACGAGGATTTTTTTCATCTAAAATAGAACATAAAGTAAATAAATCCAACAAACCTTGAGAAGGATGTTGATGTAAACCATCACCAGCATTAAAAATACTCACCCCAGAATTAAGCCTATCCATTTCATCAGCAATATTTTGAGGCACACCAGAATGATGATGACGCACCACCATAATATTTGCACCCATCGCAAAATAAGTTTTAGCCGTATCTAAAATAGTTTCACCTTTAGTTAAAGAAGATGTACTAGGAGAAAAATTAAGAATATCAGCAGATAATCTTTTGGCAGCTAACTCAAAACTACTACGAGTGCGAGTAGAAGCCTCAAAAAAAAGGGTAGCAACCACTTGCCCTTGTAAAGCAGCCACTTTTTTGGTGCGACTATTTAAAACATCACGAAAACTTGAAGCGGTTTGTAAAACAATATCATATTCTTCAGAAGTAAAATCTTCTAAGGAAATAATATGTTTTTTGGTCCAAATGTTGCTCATTTTTTTTGAACTAGTCAATTAAATTTTAATCATAACTCTTGGGAATTATATCAAATTAGGATAATCAGTTATAAAATATTTTTGTAGTGATGGCTTTAGCCATTAATATTTGTTTTATCGCATTGGTGACATAGGTTTCCAGTCTGTCTTTTCTTGATCTTTAAATGATTACCATAAATTGCACCTAAATCATCTCAAAATCTAACAAGTCAAAAGCAATCAACAAAGCCCGATTTAATTGCTTAATTAGTTCATCTGAAAGTACACCTCTTTGACGTAAAAGACGAGTTTTAGCTAATACTCTAACTTGATCTGCCATTGCGATGGAATCGTTACTTAAACCGCCTTCTTCTCTAGCATCATAAACTTCTCCTCTTTTCATTATTGATCTTCACCTAAATGTAAAGCTTTCCAACTTGCAAAAGCAAATTCACCATCCATTTTTAATACTTCTTGTTGATAGTCTGAATCGTTGATCATTTCTGCTAATTCTGCATCAATTTCAGCTTTTTTCAAGCGTTTTAATTCTCGTTGTAATGCCTGAATTACTAAATTATTAATATCTTGAATATTACCACTATTAATAAATAGTTCATATTCTTTTAATAATTCTGTGGGCAATTCTAAGGTCATACTTGTAAGTTGTGACATAATATTTTAAGCAATTCAAAAGTTTAGAATTAAAGCTATATAGCTATTATATAGGATTTTCCAATAATTAAAATAATGTGGGATGGGCTTCTAGTTTCCCTCGTTCTAACAAAAAGTTATTTGAGTAATAATACTCAGTAACCTATGTTAGGCAAGGAAAGAGACATTGCGTGTTATGATACAATAATGATTGCTTAGATTGATTGGTAAACCTGAATCTCTAAAACATAGTTTATCTGGATCAGTATCCATCTCCAACTCCTCACAAAAAAAGGATTTAACGGTGTTAAATCCCCTCCAATTTATAATTGTATCATTGAAAAACAAGATACAATTATGCTATAAAGGCGATCGTGCAGACACACCACAGCGACCGCTATTATAAAAATTTTCAATTAGACTTCTGTTTTTCAATGAAAGCAGCATCTTTTAAGCCTTGTATCCACCCCTCTTCGCGAGCTTGAGTAGAACCACTTTCATTGACGGTACTATCTTTGAATACATCACCACTGCTAGCAGAGGTAGATTTACCTTCCAAACCACGTACATAGCCATCATAATGTGCTTGATTTTTATCAGTCATAATATATTTTCCTCTTTTTAATTTAATTTGGTTGAGTTTTTAAGAACTGTCCTAATCTCGTATAAGAAGGTTAGGATTGTTTTTGTTCATGTATATAGCTTAAGATGTTTTTTTCTCAGTGTCAGTGAGTTAAAGTGTGCAATGTTTGAAAATTAAAAGTTAGATAAAGTAACTTGAAGTTAGATAAAGTGATGTTGGGAGTCAAAAATGAGATAAAATAGAGCTAAGATAATTTGATTATGAGAATCAGACATGAATGAAGAAGACGCTATCAAGTTTGCTAATCAGTTAATTCATCAAGAAACAGGAAAAAAGTTAGACACGCCCGAAACCATTGTTATTCGTCAATTGTGGTCGAATCCTAAAGAGACTTATCAGAAGATTGCATTAGATAATAAATATACTGAGGACTACATTAAGCAGGTAGGCAAGAAATTATGGGATACACTAACAACTGCATTAGGAGAAAAAGTTAATAAAGCGAATTTTAAAGTAGTTTTTGAGAGAACTTGGACTCCTCTACCGCCTCCGCCGCCACCACCACCTAAATATGATCCTAATTTTGTAGGTAGAGAAGAGGCGATCGCCACTAAGACAATATCTAG